>JAHEAW010000089.1 GCA_024642545.1 Erythrobacteraceae bacterium | reverse complement strand
GTCAAATTGCCGCCGCTGGTCAGCGTCACAGCCTGACCCTGGACCGCCGTGGAGGAATACGACTGGCTTTGCTCCCTCGGTTCCGCACCGTTCCCAATAAAGCGTGTGGCCATTTCCGACATCAAGCATCCCTTGGGCAAAAGGTTCGATCGGCGGGTAAAGCGAGCAGGCGTATTCCATGGCTAATTCCTGTTTTCGACTACGATCATCGGCCCTATCGCTGCCGCATTATCGAGCCGCCCTGTGGCTGGATCCCATAGCGCTGAAATCTTCCCGTCCAGATACAGCGCATTTGGTGTCTTGAGCACATCGCGGAAATATCGGGCAAGTTTGCCAAATGACAGGGGAGCGTTAGAAATCACGAAATGAGCCCGGCCCCGTGTATCGACACCTACCCCGTCACGGATCGCACGCGATGGGCCGTCCTGGGTAATTTGTGGATGGAGCTTGCCGTCAATTACCAACATTGGCCCCGATTGTGTGCCAAAGTCGGGCCTGTCGCCAACCAGATGATAGAAATCTTCCGAAGTCTTAATGTGCCAGCTACTGCCCGTGCCGTAAAAGACACCATTTGGCTTCATATGGAAATTGCCAGAGCCATCTGTTTGGCTAAGTTCCTGCAAACGCTTGCCATGTTCGACGTAATAACCAATCGGTTTGCCGCCGCCGTCATACATCCCGCCGTTGATGGCAAAGGCAACCGAAGCAGCATCTGCTCTGCGCCCTGCCGCAAGCGCGGCCAGGCTGCGATAAGGCTTGCCGTCTTTTGGTCCGAGTGCCGTAGTGATCCGGTGCTTTTTCGGATCAGCAATACAATGAGTTAGTGGGATCTGCTCGAACACAACCCGTTCACAATCAGCTGCAATCTTGACCTGCATGGGTGCTGCCGCAGGTGTTACCCCGGCGATTGGCACTGCCTTGCCGGTATCGAGTTCGATCCGGGTAACGGGCTTGCCGGCTGGCTGCGGGCCGCACGCTGCCAGCGACAGGAACAGCAGGAGGGCAGCAAATCTCATTGGCCGAACCCTGGCTCCTGCGCGAACCGCGCTGCTTCACGGGCTGCAGCGATCAACGCTCCGGCTTTGGCCTCGCACTCGCGTTGTTCATAGTCGGGGTTACTATCCGCCACGATCCCGGCGCCCGCCTGCACATGCATGACACCATCTTTGACGACTGCGGTACGCAGGACGATGCAGCTGTCAACAGAGCCGTCAGGCGAGAAGTATCCCACGCCCCCAGCATAGGCGCCGCGCGTTTCGAGTTCGAGTTCGGCGATCACTTCACAGGCGCGAATTTTGGGCGCGCCGCTGACAGTTCCAGCGGGAAAACCGGCGAACAATGCATCAAGAGCATCATGCGCAGGATCAAGTTGGCCAACCACATTGCTGACGATGTGCATCACATGGCTATACCGTTCGACCGTATAGCTGGCGGTAACATCGACCGAGCCGCGCCGCGCAACCCGCCCAACATCGTTCCGGCCCAGATCAAGCAGCATGAGATGCTCTGCCAGTTCTTTCGCATCGTCCAGTAAGCTCGCTTCTGCAGCCAGATCCTCGGCCTCGGTCTTGCCGCGCGGCCGTGTTCCGGCAATCGGCCTA
The DNA here is from genome assembly GCA_024642545.1 of Erythrobacteraceae bacterium. Taxonomy (GTDB): domain Bacteria; phylum Pseudomonadota; class Alphaproteobacteria; order Sphingomonadales; family Sphingomonadaceae; genus Allopontixanthobacter. Next base: position 8,506 of record JAHEAW010000089.1, on the reverse strand, counting down.
ATGGTTACCTCGCCATCTCGCACGCGCACCAGTATTTCCGGGCTGGAACCTACCACGGCAAAGCCGGGAAAATCGAGAAAATAGAGGAAGGGCGATGGATTTACTCGCCTCAGCGCCCGGTAAAGCGACAGCGGCGGCAAGGGAAACGGGCAGGTAAATCGTTGCGCCAGGACCACCTGAAAAATGTCGCCTGCTTCAATGTAGTCCTTCGCCCGCAAAACCATGTCGCGGTACTTTTCAACTGTCATAACTGGATCAAGCGCCAGTTCTGGCAAATCTGGCACTGGTGATGCAGCCGGGGATGCCATAGCCAACCGTCGCAGTGCTTCATCAATCCGTTCACCGGCCTGCACAATTGCTCGGGATGGTTCGGCTTCGCCAGCCCAGAGCGGCGCAATCGCAAACAATTCATCCGAGAGGCCATCGAACACCAGGATCAGCGTTGGCCGAACGAACAGCATGTCGGGTAGGTCGAGCGGATTGGCCGGGGCACGCGGCAGCTTTTCAACCAGTCCGATCGTTTCATACCCAAAATAGCCCACAAGGCAGGACAGGGCAGGGGGCAAAGCAGCGGGTACGTCAATTCTGCATTGCGAAACCAGGGACCGCAAGGCAGCCATGGCACCGCCCGGTTCGCCAACGAAAGCGGCCCGGTCATGCTGCCAGCTGCGGTTTATCTCAGCTTCATCGCCCGCACCGCGGAACACCAGATCAGGGTCAAGCCCGAGCAGGCTGTAACGCCCACGTACTTCGCCACCTTCGACGGATTCGAGCAGGAAATCACCGCGCTCCGACGCAATCAGTTTAAGGGCGGCACCAACCGGTGTTTCGGTATCAGCTACCACCTTGCGCCAAACGAGCGCATTTGCTCCGTCTACCAGCGCTTGACGTGCAGCAGCAGCATTTTCAGGAAGATGTTCCAAGCGTGCGGTCATGAAATTGAGCGGTGACGAAAGCGCATGGCAGGATCCTCAATTGGCCCCTGCGAGCTGCTTTCGAACAGCTTCGATTGCCGCAGCATTGCGCTCGGCGCCTATTTCGTCCCGTATTGCGGACCTCAGGTCGTCAGAATATTCGCGGCCGATAGTTTGGCCAAGTTCATTTTTGGCTTGCTGGAATACTGGATCATCCTTGGGGATATTGCCAGTTTCGATCTTGGCCAGATTGACAATGAACCAGCCAGTGTTCTGCGGGGCTTCCAGCTTTTTACTACTGCCCTGAGCCATGCTGAAGAGCAGTGCCAGCGGCGGTGGTACGCGTCCTTTCTGGGCGGTGATCTGTTCACGCGTCAGATTGATCGATTCTGCTGGCGGGAAAGGCTTCTTCTCGGCACTGAGGGCCTGTTGCAGCGTGGTGTCACCCTTGGCGAGTGACGCGAGGATCCGGTCGGCAACGACTTTGGCAGCTTTTGCGCCCTCAGCAAGGCGCCAGGCCTTTGCAACATCAGCCTTTATTTCCGCAAGCGGCGCGGAAGCCGAAGGTGTGATCTTGCTGGCTTCATAAATCAGGAAACTTTTGCCGCGTTCCACTTCAGCCAACTGTGGCTGGCCCTCCTCCATCTGAAAAGCGGTTTGCAAAACAGATGTGAGCACCTTTGGCGCAGTTTCTGTGGAACGACCGTAGACTTGCCCATTGGCGAGCATTGGATCAGTAGTCTTGACTTCAAGGTTCATGCTCTTCGCAAGGTCAGACAGGGATTCCCCCCCATCCAGTTTGTCTTCAATCGAAGCTGATAGGTCGCTTAAAGCTAAGCGGCGCTTTTCTTCGCGAAGCTGTGCGACAATTTCCGGCTTTGCCTTTTCCAGCGTCTTACCGGCAATTTTCTCAACCTGATCAACTCGCATCACATGCCAGCCGAGTCCGCTTCGGGCGGGCGCAGCAATCGCTTTATCTGCAGCGGCAAAGCTCGCATTGGCCACGTCGGATGACGCTTGGGAGGACAGTTTTTCCTTGGTTAGAGGGCCAATTTTGGCGACTTCCAGGCCAGCTGCGCGCGCCGCGGCTTCCAGCGATCCACCCGCCACAACGCGCGCGACGATTGTCTTTGCTGCCTGTTCGGTTGGTACTATTAGCTGGCTGAAAACGCGGGTTTCGCTCGGCGCGTACTTCTCTTTGTCTCGTTCGTAACGGGCGGCGATCTCCTTCTCGGTTGGATCGGGAGTTGCGCCTAGTGCGTCTTCACCAAACTCAGCAAAACGAAGGACCCGGCGCTCTGGCCGAATATAGTCGCCACGATGCGCCATGTAAAAATCATTAAGCTGCTTGTCGGTCGGCCCGGTTGGGGGAAGGAAAGCGGCGCTAGGAATTATGCCGACGGAGCCTAGCCGCCGTTCCTTCAGAAGCGCGGCATACTGGCTGACAATTTTGTCTGGTGCTTTCGCCCCAAAGGACGCAGGTACCAGCATTTCCTTAGCCAGAAGGCCGGACGAGAAATCCTGCCTCACCTGCTCATCGGTCAACCCACGTGAGCCAATCGCCTGGCGATACATTGCCTCGTCAAAATTGCCGCTGGCGTTGTGGAATGCGGATATGGCCATAATTTCGCTATTCACCAGATTATCGCCCGCGCGCAGCCCATATTTCTTGGCATATTCTGCAATCGCAAACCGGTCGATCATGCTGTCGAGCACCTGCGTCAGACCGCCCTGCTGGATAAAGGCTGCAGTAGACAGGGTTGGATTGTCTTGGCGCATGCTTTCAACTGCATTATTGGTCGCTCTGGTCAGATCGGCTGCGCCGATTTTTTGGCTTCCAACCACAGCCACGCGGTCGCCGCCGGCCACGCCGCCAAATGTCCCTGATGTCGACACATCTGCAGCAGCAAAGGCAAATGCGATCAGGCCGAGAAAGGCCAAGGTAAAGGTGACTCCGAACTTGGATTTGAAGAAATTACGGAAGAAGCTGAGCATGGCGGGGAAATGGTCCAGAAATTGGAAGGAAAACTGAGGTGGACTAAAAATCTTTGCTCCCCTTATCCGTCCTGAGGTGTTGTCGCAACAGGTCGCCAAGTCTTTTGACCTCACGAAGGTTTCGCTCTAGGCGATCGCTCCTTTTACCCCATATGGGCAGCTGTCCGTGTTTTCGGACAATCAGAGACATTGCAGGAAAACAGCTATGGCCGTGCGGCCCTTTATCGTCGGAAACTGGAAAATGAACGGCACGCGCGCGATGCTGTCGGAAGTGCGCGCAATAGACCGAGCCTCGCAGCGGCTGATGAAGGTTGAAGTGGCGCTCGCGCCGCCGTTTACGTTGATTCATGCAGCGCATAAGGAAGTAGAGCAAATCGGCGTCGGGGCGCAGGATTGCCACTCAGGTGATGGCGGTGCCAGTACCGGGGATGTGTCTGCAGCAATGGTGCTCGATGCGGGGGCTAAATTCGTCATTCTTGGCCACAGTGAGCGGCGTCAGGGGCATGATGAAACCAATGCAGTGGTCAGGACCAAGGCCGCGTCTGCGCTTGCGGCAGGCTTACGGATAATCTTGTGCTGCGGCGAATCGGAGGCTGTTCGTGATGCTGGCAAAGCGGAGGCATTTGTTCTCAGCCAACTCAGCGAATCGCTTCCTGACGGTCTTCAAAATGCATCCGAAATGCTGACCATCGCTTATGAGCCTATCTGGGCGATCGGCACGGGCCGGACCCCCACGGTGGAGGAAATTGGGGCGATGCACCGTGCGATCCGCGCTCTCATAGTAGATAGCTACGGCGAAGAGCAGGCGCAGGGCGTTCGCATTCTTTATGGCGGTTCGGTGAAGCCGGATAATGCGCTGGAGCTTTTGAGCGATGACGAAGTAGGCGGTGCGTTGGTAGGCGGCGCCAGCCTGTCGGCTGAGAGTTTCCTTGGGATTGTTCTGGCAGCGGCGGAAATTCCTGACTAACCTTGTCCGTCATGGCCAGCCAGGCTTGCCCAATGAACCAGCCGGTCCTACAGGCAACGGATAACAATTCGAGTATTCCAAACAATGTCTCTTTTTCTGTTTCTCACTGTTGTTCAGGCGCTCGTCGCAGCGGCGTTGGTCGGCGTCATCTTGATGCAACGTTCTGAAGGCGGCGGTTTGGGTATTGGCGGCGGCGGAAGCCCGAGCGGGCTGATGAGCGCGCGTGGTGCCGCCGACTTTCTGACCCGGGCGACCAAGTGGCTGGCAGTTACCTTTGTGACCCTGTCGATCATTATGGCGGCAGTTGCAGTAAAAGCGAGCAGCGGCGGCGCGATTTCTTCGACGCTGGACCGGACGATTGCACCTGATCCTCTTGCAGGTCAGGCGGATAAGGCGGCCCCAGCAGCTACAACCGCTCCTGCTGCACCAGCATCACCGGTTCCGTCTGACGACCCGCTGTCGGGCGCGACTAACTAAGCAATATTTTACCGTAGCTGTGGATTGCGGCGCTCCGCCGCTGCAATTCGCTTGCCGCGACTCCATTTCGAACCTTAAGGCCCAAATCCCATGGCGCGGTTCATTTTTATTACCGGCGGTGTGGTCTCCTCGCTCGGCAAAGGTCTGATGGCAGCAAGCCTTGCTGCCTTGTTGCAATCGCGCGGCTTCAATGTCCGCATTCGCAAGTTCGACCCCTATCTGAACGTCGATCCGGGCACGATGAGCCCATATCAGCATGGCGAGGTCTATGTCACCGATGACGGGGCTGAGACCGACCTTGATCTAGGTCATTACGAGCGTTTTACCGGCGTTTCAGCCCGGCAAAGCGATAATGTTACCAGTGGCCGGATTTATCAGCAGATTATTGCTCGCGAGCGGCGCGGGGATTATCTGGGAGCAACCGTCCAAGTCATCCCGCATGTGACCGATGCGATCAAGGAGTTCGCATTGGCCGATACCGATGGCCTCGACTTTGTCTTGTGCGAAATCGGCGGCACGGTCGGTGACATTGAATCGCTGCCGTTTATGGAAGCAATCCGTCAGCTTCGCAACGAGTTGGAGCCGCAGCAATCCCTCAGCGTTCACGTAACGCTGGTTCCCTACATTGCTGCAGCAGGCGAATTGAAGACTAAGCCGACCCAGCATTCGGTGCGTGAGCTTGCCGGGCTCGGGATCAAGCCCGATGTTCTCCTATGTCGGAGCGAACATCCAATCCCCGAAAGCGAACGGCGCAAAATAGCTCTATTCTGTAATGTTCGCCCCGAAGCGGTGATCCCTGCGCTTGATGCGCCATCAATCTATTCTGTTCCGCTACAATATCATCAGGAAGGATTGGATGATCAGGTCCTGAGTCTGCTTGGCATTGAAGATGCGCCCAAGCCTGACCTGACCCGTTGGGAGGATGTGACCGAGCGTTTTTTCCACCCGGAAGGTGAAGTGACCATCGGTGTAGTGGGTAAATATGTTGGCCTTCAAGATGCGTATAAGTCGCTCAATGAGGCCTTGATTCATGGCGGTCTGGCCAACCGTGTAAAGGTCAACATTCGCTGGATTGACGCTGAGGTGTTTGAGCAGAATGACGGCGATATTTCCGCCCAGCTTGAGCCGCTTCATGCAATTCTGGTACCCGGCGGGTTCGGGGAACGTGGGTCAGAAGGCAAGATTGCCAGCGTTCGTTTTGCGCGCGAACGCAAGGTTCCATTCTTTGGCATCTGTCTGGGAATGCAAATGGCCTGCATCGAAGGCGCGCGCACTGCAGGCCATCCAAAGGCCTCTTCGACAGAATTTGGTCCAACCGATGAGCCAGTTGTCGGTATCATCACCGAATGGATGAGTAAGCAAGGGCTGCAGCAACGTGAGGCCGGCGGTGACCTTGGCGGTACTATGCGGCTGGGTGCATATCCGGCAAAGCTGACTGGCAACAGCCACGTCAGCGCTATCTACAAGGGCAAGACGGAAATTTCGGAACGTCATCGGCACCGTTATGAAGTCAATGGCACATACCGTCAGGCGCTAGAGAATGATGGACTGGTCTTTTCAGGCATGTCGCCTGATGGGTTGCTGCCTGAAATTATCGAGCGGCCTGACCATCCATGGTTTGTCGGCGTGCAATTCCATCCAGAATTAAAGTCACGCCCGTTTGATCCGCACCCTTTGTTTGACGGCTTCATTGCTGCAGCGGTGCGCCAGTCGCGCCTAGTTTAATGGACAATACGCGCTTGAACGAGAGTCCAGATTTGAGGCAGTGCATTTATCGGGACTTTATCTTTTTATGGTCTGGGCGCATTGACTGACTGATTTTGCCAAGAATTCCCTGGTGATTCCGGCAATATTGAGGGGAATAGATTTTATAGTCTTGTCCCGGGGGTCATCGCCTTCTGCGACCCGGACGATGATACCCGGACAGGGCGGCGCTCAGGCGTCGTGGGGGCGAGCCTCTATGGCTCGCCCCTTTTCCGTTAATCACCATCCGGATGATGGCCCACAATCTTATCGAAAATGTGCGATTACCGCATTGTATTAAAATATAATTATGCAGCGTTTGCCGTGCTTGCGTCGTCGCTGTTCTTGACGATTTCAAGGGTCGACTGACCGTTCACAGCGATCTTCTTCGGCTTCATCGCCTCCGGGACTTCACGAACGAGGTCGATCGCGAGCAGACCATCTTCGAGCCGGGCATTTTCGACTCGGACAAAATCGGCGAGCTCGAAGCGGCGTTCAAAACCGCGATTGGCGATGCCGATATGCAGCATTTCGCCTTCCGAACCGTCTTCATCGCGTTTCCTGCCCTGAACGATCAGGAGATTCTGCTGCGCAGTGATGTCAATATCGGCTGGTTTGAACCCCGCCACTGCCAGAGTGATCCGGTAATTATCGTCGCCCTGCCTAAGGATGTTGAACGGGGGGTAATTATCCCCGCCGCTGGAGCGGGCCTGGTTTTCCAGCAGGTCGAACAGCCGGTCAAAGCCGACAGTTGAACGGCGATAAGGAGTAAAATCGAAACGAGACATATTCACAAACCCTCTCTTGAGCAATTTGACTAAAGCAAAGCCCGCTTCATTACGGCGCCTTGCAACCAACGCATCATGCCCGTTGCGGCGCATGCTGCTGCATGTCAGATAGGTATTGTCGGTGTCTCGTCAAGATTTTCGGATGCCGATTCTGGAAGTCAGAAAGGGAAAGTTCCAAAAATGCCTCAAATCGATATCTACACCAAGTTTGGCTGCGGATATTGTTATCGGGCCAAACAGCTGCTCGACAGCAAGTGCGCGGTCTATACTGAATTCGATATAACCATGGGTGGCCCCAAGAAGGCAGAGATGCTGGAGCGGGCGCCTGACGCGCGCACTGTGCCGCAAATCTTTGTTGGTGATGTCTATGTCGGTGGCTGTGACGAGTTGAATGCGCTTGAACGCAGCGGCAAGCTCGACGAATTATTGGCTGGATGATGTTCCATGCCTAAAATTGCTCTGCTGCAAATGACTTCCTCGATCGATCCGGTAGAAAATGCTGCCACCTTGGTTGATGCTATCAGCGTCGCGAAGCAGGGCGGGGCTGTGATGCTGTTCACGCCGGAAATGTCTGGCCTGCTTGACCGGGACCGAACGCGAGCAGCAGACAATATCGTTACCGAAAACGAAAGCCCGGTTCTGGCGGCGGTGATTAAGGCTGCACGTGAGTTTGAGCTGTGGGTCGCGATCGGGTCGCTTGCGGTGAAAACCGAGGCAGGGGATTGGGCCAACCGCTCCTTCCTGATTGACAATTCCGGGGCAGTCCGGGCGCGATATGACAAGATCCACATGTTTGATGTGGAACTTGCCAGCGGCGAAACATGGCGCGAATCCAGTGCTTACAAGCCGGGCGAGGAGGTGGTCATTGCTGAGACACCTATTGGTCTGATGGGGCTCACGATCTGTTACGATTTGCGGTTCCCGGCGCTGTTTGAAGCTCTTGGTCAGGCACGCTGCGATGTGATCGCAATACCGGCTGCGTTTACTGCGCCCACGGGGCAGGCGCACTGGCATGTGCTGCAGCGAGCCCGCGCGATTGAGGAAAGCGCTTTTGTTGTTGCGGCCGCTCAGACCGGAAAACATGCAGATGGCCGGTCGACCTATGGACACAGCCTCGTGGTGGATCCATGGGGCGAAATCCTGCTGGATATGGGTGAAGTGCCCGGCATAGGCTTTGCCGACATCGATTTGGCCCGGATTGCCGATGTACGGCGCCAATTGCCCAGCCTTGCCAATCGCCGTGATATCCCTAAATCGGCGCGACCATGATTGTGTTCGATCTATGTTGCACACAGGGCCACCGGTTCGAAGGGTGGTTCGGGTCTTCGGATGACTTTTCGAATCAGAGTGCGTCTGGCTTGGTCACATGCCCGCAATGCGGGACTTCGGCAGTTGGCAAGGCCCCGATGGCGCCAGCTGTGCCCGCCAAAAGCAATCGTGCGCGTCAAGTTTCTGCGCCTTCTGGTCAACCAACAACGGCAGTCAGTAACGCCAATATGTCGCCGCAAGTGATGCAGGCGATGCAAGCACTGGCCAAAGCACAGGCCGACGCGCTCAAGAATAGCACATGGGTCGGTGATAAATTCGCCGAACGGTCCCGAGCGATGCATTATGGGGAGGCT
>JAHEAW010000088.1 GCA_024642545.1 Erythrobacteraceae bacterium | reverse complement strand
CAAATTGCGGCAGGATCGTGATTTTGAGGATTCGGCGCGCCCAGCTTGTGGCGAGATAGCCAAGGAAGAACACCCCTGCAAAAGTAAACACATCACCTGCGGAAATCTTGACTTCACCAAAGGACACACCGGTGCGCAGTGCTGTCACTGCATCCATGATCTGATCGACATTATAGCCCCAGACGATCGCAATCAGCACCAGCGATGCGATCAGGATGATGAAGCCGGTGGCCAGCGGCAGCAGGTTGATGAACTTGCGGTACGGATACAGCCGCCCCGCCGCTAGCAGGCCCAGCACCATTCTGACCGTGCGATGAAAATAGACCGCAACTGCAATCGTCGCCAGGCTGAGCAGGACATCGCCGAATATCTCGCGCGCCAGCATCATGTATCCGACCAGCGCAGCAGCGATCGACGCGGCAACGAACAGTTTGAGTAGCCGGGCGAGAGGTCCGGCAAAATCAATCCGTGTTTCTGGTGTGCCGTCAGGCGCGACCTCTACCGCCTGTTCCGCGCGCTCAGCCTTGCGGCTGTCAGCGATGATATTGGCAAGCCTCCAGCCGAGCCACCCGCCGACCAGCACCACCAGTCCGGATAAAAGCTGCGCCAGTTCGGAACGGAGCGGCGATTGCGTCTCGAAAAAGGCGATCATCAGTTCCAGGCCCAGCAATATGCCGATGTAATTGATTGTGCTGATGGCCTTGGCGACCGCTGTATGCGGTAGTTTGAGCAAGCGCAGGTCGGGGAAGGGCGAATGCAACACGCTTTCTCCCAGCCACCGTGCAACGACTAGGACGCCGAGCGCCAGAAACACCACGACCCCCCATTTGACCGCTGTCTCGATTGAGGCGAAGCTAGAGAGGATGATCAAAATTGCTAGCGCGGCCATGCCGATCCCGCCAATCGCCACGACTGCTTTGAGCGCATCATCGATCAGATGCAGGATCAGCTTACCGGCCAGCGATTCGGTCGCTTTCAGTCGGCGGTTGAACACCCTGATGATTCTGCTCAACAGCCATGAACTTAATCCCGGGCCAATGATCAGAAGCGCAATTCCGGCGATGATCCGGCCCCAGAAACTGGTTTGTTCTCCCCCTGCTGCGGTCTTTGCGCCGCTGCCGATTGTGCCGACCTCCTCGGCAAGCCCGCCTGCCGCTCCGATCCACAGCCGCGGGTCGATCATCGCGTAAGAGCGCTCAAACGTCTGTTCGCTCTTCATCACGGCAATCGTGCCATCTAGCTCTGCTACCAGCGTGGAAGCGCGGGCAGTGGCCGCCCCGGCGCGCAGGATTGGCGCCATCAGCTCGGAAGTTTTGGCATTCAGCTCGGCGCGCAGATCTGCCCTGGCTTGCAATTCACTGGTACCGTCAGCAGGCGGCGGGCCGAGCGAGGCGATCTCGGCTTGCAGGACCCGGCTGTCGAGCGATCCCTGGTCAGCGACCTCGCGGGCGCGGTCGCGGTCACTCGCCAGCAGACCGCGGATCTCGCTCAGCTTGCCAATGTAGGCCGCGTCATACTGCGGTGGTTTCTTTTTGAGCGCCTCGTCCGCCAGCTTGGCATGGGCATCAAGATCGGCCAGGAAAGCGCGGGTTGCCTCAGGCGTTTCGGGCTTGGCGGGTTCGGCCACTTTGGGCACTTCAATCGTCGTCGCAACGCTTTGCGCCGCTTCACTGGCAATGGCTTCGGGAGTTGGGGCTGCCATCTGGGAGCGCACTGGCGTATCTGACGGCGCTGGAGCGGGCGTGTTCGACTGGGCATGAGCTGTGCCAGCAAAGAGTAGTGCAATCCCGATCATTATCAGGCCAATGGATTGCCATTTTTTCAATGTCATGAGCTGCATCTTGGCCCCCTCCTCTAAATCGTCAGCAACCGTTTTGAGGGATCAGTCTTATGAATGCAATTGCTCGGCCTCAGATTTGACTGGGCCCACCGATTGGATCACCAATCATACTTTAATAGTTACCGAATTTTCGCGATTCTTGGTAACTTCGCCGCGCCAGTCTGCGAAGGAACCCGAACCTTCGGGAGTCCTCTTGCCCGCGACCAGAGCAGGACAATGGCCCCTGTCCAGTGTTTCGCGAAAGGCGATCGGGGAAATACTATTTCGCGGGTTACAATAGCGAAATCCGATTGCCAGGCGCGATGGAGCTTCCACCAGCCCGTATTTACCCAAAAAGGCCAATGAATTTTTTGCCGCCTTTTTGGCCAACGCCAGCAGAGGACTGGCGTTACTGCGATCACCTACGCGATCAATGGATGCGTGAAGCAATCCAGGATTGAACACAAAAAATTCACCTGGCCGCAACGTAATTTTGCGGATTTCTACCGGCATTCCGTTGCGAATATAATAAGGGGTCCCATAACCACGGTCGAGAGTGTTCCCGATCAATTCGAAACCTGCTTTGGATCGTTCTTCCTGCGTCCAGTTCTGGCTCCCGGGGACTACCATCAGGCAATTATCTTCTGGCGCTGCAGTAATTGCAAAGTGGAGGGTCAAATGGTCGAGCGGGTCGGTCAACAGTGTACGAAAATAATCGGAATGCCAGCCTAGGCCATGCCCTTTCTTGCCCGTAAAGATATGGCTTCGCCAGACGCATAGATCAGGCGAGTAAATCCTCGTAAGCAGGTCCACAATTGCCGGTAAAACGGCGAGTTTGTGGACTTGCTCAATGTCAAAGTGACGATTGCGCCGTGCGATGGGGGAGAATGCATCGACTTGCAGAGCGGGCATGACCACGCTTGCCATTTCAGCGGCCTCGGCTTCGGAAATTGCCCTGATCGGCCCTATATAACCCTGGTCGAGGAACTGCTGTTTGATGCTTTCTGTCATTCACGTTTCACTTTGCAGGGACGCTATTTTTTGGCGCCCCACAGGTTGGCCCGGATTTGTTTTGCCCGAAGCTTTACATCACCCCGGGAGACAATCTTTCGGCGATAGATAATCTGCCCCATACCAGACCTTCGCGGGCGCAGAAACAAGGCCTTGATAAACGGATAAACATCTTCCGGAGACTGGTATTTTTCCGGCTGATCTGTCGATCCTTCGAGCAGGTCAGTTACCGTTCTGCCAGGATAGAGAACATTGATATGCACATTGGGTCGGTACCGGCGCTGCCACAGAATTTCGTGCGCTACCGAACGCGTCAGGCCTTCTACGCCAGCTTTTGACGCGCTGTAAGCGGACGTCACGGCGCCAGGTGTGTGTGCAGACCGCGACCCCAGCGTTATAATGCGCCCAAAATCCTGAGCCAGCATTCCAGGCAGGGCACAATGTATCGCATGTGCCGCGCCTGTCAGGTTCACATCGATTATCCTGCGCCAATCAGCCATGTCGAATTCGGCGAGCGAATTCTGCCAGTATATTCCCGCAGCATTCAGGAGCAGGTCAACCTGGCCCTCGTTAGCGAAAACACTGGTAAATAAGTCACTTACTTGCGTGAAGTCGCTCACATCGCACTGGAACGAGCGAATTGCGCCCGGCGCAGTGGCAGCGACGGATTTAAGCTGCGCTGTGCGCCGACCTGCGACAATTACTTTCGCGCCATCTGCTGCCAGAGCCCGAGCGGCCGCGGCACCAATGCCCGAGCCACCCCCCGTGACGATTGCAACTTTACCGGCCAATGACTTCATTGTTGGGCGCGCTATCTTGTGGGGGAACGACCGTCAAAGGGATTCGGATCGGCGCTTGTCGTGGAGGGGCACTGTGCAGACCGCTTGACCCTGCGCCCGAATCCCCCTAGAGGCGCCGCTTCCCGAGCGAGGCATGCCTTGTTTGGAACTTTTTTGAGCTGAACGTTGGCGGCCAGGTCCTCAATCAGGGCTGCCGTCAAAGTAACCCGGCAAAAAGCCAGGTGGAGTGTTTTTGGCTTACATGGCGCGGTCTTGCCGCAGAGCGTTACGTTCTCGGCAGCCCCAGGGTTGATAGCCCGTTGTCTGTGTAAGACTTTCTCCCTCGCCTGACATTGCGCCACCCGAAAGGCGAAGTGAGACTATATGCCCACGATTAACCAGCTGGTCCGCAAGGGCCGCGAACCGCAGAAGGCCAAGTCCAAGGTTCCTGCGATGGAAGCGAACCCGCAGAAGCGCGGCGTTTGCACCCGTGTTTATACGACGACCCCGAAGAAGCCGAACTCGGCTCTGCGTAAAGTGGCCAAGGTGCGCCTGACCAACCAGCGCGAGGTCATTACCTATATCCCAGGCGAGGGCCACAATCTTCAGGAACACTCTGTGGTTCTGATTCGTGGCGGCCGTGTGCGCGATCTTCCCGGTGTGCGCTACCATGTGCTGCGCGGTGTACTCGATACGCAGGGGGTCAAGGACCGCAAGCAGAGCCGTTCCAAATATGGCGCCAAGCGTCCCAAGTAAGGTTTTTTGGCAGGTGCTGCGAAATGTTTCGCGCACTGCCTGACTAGAAGGAATTATCCGATGTCACGTCGTCGTCGTCCCGAAAAGCGGGTCATCCTGCCCGATCCCAAATTTGGTGATCAGGTGCTGTCGAAGTTCATGAACAACCTCATGTATGACGGCAAGAAGTCCACCGCGGAAAGCATCGTCTATGGCGCGCTGGAAACAGTGGAAGCCAAGGCCAAGGCCGACCCGATCCAGATGTTCCACGATGCGCTGAACAACATCAAGCCGCAGGTGGAAGTGCGCAGCCGCCGCGTTGGCGGGGCGACCTATCAGGTGCCGGTTGAAGTGCGGCCCGAACGTGCTCAGGCGCTGGCGATCCGCTGGCTGATCGGGGCTGCTCGCGGTCGTCCGGAAACCACCATGGCAGCGCGCCTTTCGGGTGAGCTGATGGATGCGGCGAATAACCGCGGCAATGCAGTGAAGAAGCGTGAAGACGCGCACCGTATGGCTGATGCAAACCGCGCGTTCAGCCACTATCGTTGGTAATCATCGGGGCAGGGCGTTCGCGGCAAATGTCGGGAACGTCTTTAACCGGTCACATTTGTAACCATATGAAGGCGGGGACCGCATAGGGCGGTCTTCCTTCATACCACCACAGGAATTTTCCATGGCCCGCGAATATCCGCTGGAACGCTACCGCAACATCGGCATCATGGCGCATATCGACGCCGGCAAGACCACGACGACCGAGCGGATCCTTTATTACACTGGCAAGTCCTACAAGATCGGCGAAGTGCATGATGGCGCAGCGACGATGGACTGGATGGAGCAGGAGCAGGAGCGGGGGATCACGATCACTTCGGCTGCGACCACCACCTTCTGGCAGAATGAAGACGGCAAGGGCGAAAAGCACCGCATCAACATCATCGATACGCCAGGCCACGTTGACTTCACGATTGAAGTCGAACGTTCGCTGCGCGTGCTCGACGGCGCGGTTGCCGTGTTTGACGGTGTGGCCGGGGTTGAGCCGCAATCTGAAACCGTATGGCGTCAGGCTGACAAGTACAAAGTGCCGCGGATGTGCTTCATCAACAAGCTCGACCGGACCGGCGCAGACTTCTATTACTGCGTGCAGTCGATCATCGATCGGCTTGGTGCGAAGCCGCTGGTGCTCTATCTCCCGATCGGTATCGAAGGCGGGCTGAAGGGCGTGGTTGATCTCGTCAACAACCGCGGGATCGTGTGGAAGGATGAAAGCCTTGGCGCAGAATTCGAATATACCGATATCCCCGAAGATATGGCCGACAAGGCTGCTGAATACCGCGAAGCCCTGATTGAAACAGTCGTCGAACTCGACGACGACGTGATGGAACGGTTCTTCGAAGGCGACATCCCTGATGCAGCGACGCTCAAGAAGCTGATCCGCAAGGGAACGCTGGACCAGGCCTTCGTGCCGGTATTGTGCGGCTCTGCGTTCAAGAACAAGGGCGTGCAGCCACTGCTTGATGCGGTTGTTGATTACATGCCTTCGCCGATCGACGTGCCAGCGATCAAGGGCGTTCTGCCCGATAGTGACGAGGAAGACTCGCGCCCATCGTCCGACACGGCACCCTTCAGCGCGCTGGCGTTCAAGATCATGAACGACCCGTTCGTGGGCTCGCTGACCTTTACCCGCATCTATTCAGGCCATCTGACGAAGGGTCAGGTCCTGAACTCGGTCAAGGACAAGAAGGAAAAGATCGGCCGTATGCTGCTGATGCATGCCAACAGCCGGGAAGATATCGATGAGGCATTCGCCGGCGATATTGTTGCGATTGCAGGCATGAAGGACACCACCACGGGGGATACTCTGTGCGATATGGCCAAGCCGATCATTCTGGAACGGATGGAATTCCCCGAGCCGGTGATCGAATTGTCGGTGGAACCCAAGACCAAGGCCGACCAGGAAAAGATGGGCGTTGCGCTCAATCGTTTGGCTGCCGAAGATCCTTCGTTCCGCGTCAGCACCGATCACGAATCGGGCCAGACGATCATCAAGGGCATGGGCGAGCTTCACCTCGACATTCTGGTTGACCGCATGAAGCGCGAATTCAAGGTCGAAGCCAATGTTGGTGCACCGCAGGTGGCGTACCGCGAATCGCTCGGCCGGACGATTGATGTCGATTATACGCATAAGAAGCAGTCGGGTGGTTCGGGCCAGTTTGCCCGTGCCAAGGCGACGTTCACCCCTGGTGAACGCGGTCAGGGCATTGTGTTCGAAGACAGCGTCAAAGGCGGTAATATTCCCAAGGAATATATCCCTGCTCTGGAAAAGGGCATGCGCGAGCAGGCTGAAAGTGGCTATCTGATCGGCTTCCCGATCATCGATTTCACGATCCAGCTGACCGACGGTGCCTACCATGATGTCGACTCGTCGACTGTGGCGTTTGAAATTTGTGGCCGGGGCGCCATGCGTGAGGCTGCCGAACGCGGCGGCATCAAGTTGCTTGAACCGATCATGAAGGTTGAAGTCGTTACGCCGGAAGATTACCTCGGCGATGTCATTGGCGATCTCAACTCGCGTCGCGGGCAGATCCAGGGAACAGACACCCGCGGCAACGCTCAGGCTGTCGAAGCTATGGTGCCACTGGCCAACATGTTCGGTTACGTGAATGAACTGCGTTCGTTCAGTCAGGGCCGGGCAAACTACTCGATGCAGTTTTCTCATTACGAGGAAGTGCCCGCAAACGTCGCACAGGAAGTCAAGGAGAAGCTTGCCTAACCGTGAGCTACCGTCTAGGGGCGGCGCCTGATTCAGCGGGTGCCGCATTTTCCCGCAATCATTTAGTCCATATGAATAGAGGTTAAAGACAATGGCGAAAGCTAAGTTTGAGCGGAACAAGCCGCATTGCAACATCGGCACCATCGGTCACGTCGACCACGGCAAGACCACGCTGACTGCAGCGATCACCAAGGTGATGGCTGAAATCAACGGCGGGGCTGCGGTTGATTTTGCCAATATCGACAAGGCGCCGGAAGAGCGTGAGCGCGGGATCACCATCTCGACCGCACACGTCGAATATGAATCCGGTGCGCGTCACTATGCGCACGTCGACTGCCCGGGCCACGCCGACTATGTGAAGAACATGATCACCGGTGCTGCCCAGATGGACGGCGCAATCCTGGTGGTGAACGCAGCTGACGGCCCGATGCCGCAGACCCGCGAGCACATCCTGCTGGCGCGTCAGGTTGGTGTGCCTGCGCTGGTCGTGTACATGAACAAGGTTGACCAGGTCGATGACGAGGAAATCCTCGAGCTCGTCGAACTGGAAGTCCGCGAATTGCTGTCGAGCTATGATTTTGACGGGGACAACATTCCGATCGTCAAGGGTTCGGCTCTGGCTGCTCTTGAAGGCCGTGATGATGAAATCGGCAAGAACTCCATCATTGCTTTGATGGATGCGGTTGACGAATTCATTCCGCAGCCGGACCGTCCGGTTGACAAGCCGTTCCTGATGCCAATCGAAGACGTGTTCTCGATCTCGGGTCGTGGTACTGTTGTGACCGGCCGTGTCGAAACCGGCATTGTCAATGTTGGCGACGAAGTTGAAATCGTCGGCATCAAGGACACAGGCAAGACCACTGTGACCGGCGTCGAAATGTTCCGCAAGCTGCTTGACCGCGGCGAAGCGGGTGACAACATCGGTGCCCTGGTTCGCGGTGTTGGCCGTGACGATGTGGAACGTGGTCAGGTTTTGGCAAAGCCGGGTTCGGTTAATCCGCACACCGACTTCAGCGCCGAAGTATATGTTCTGTCGAAAGACGAAGGCGGCCGTCATACGCCGTTCTTTGCCAACTATCGTCCGCAGTTCTACTTCCGCACAACCGACGTGACCGGTGAAGTGATCCTCCCCGAGGGCACTGAAATGGTTATGCCGGGCGACAACGTGACAATCGGCGTCAAGCTGATTGCTCCGATCGCAATGGACGAAGGTCTGCGTTTCGCAATTCGTGAAGGCGGCCGCACGGTCGGTTCAGGGGTTGTCAGCAAGATCACGAAGTAATATAGGCGCTGCACCGGCCGGGTAACCCGATTCATTCGGGCGATTCGGCCGGTCAGATTTTCGGGGCCGCCCCTTCCTGGTTCTTTGCAAGAAGATCAGTGAGGCGGGGCGGTCCTTGTTTTATGGGAAAGTCTTTCGGGGCAATCCTTGGCTCTTTCGCATCGGTATAGGTAATGGAAGCTCAGAATATCCGCATTCGCCTGAAGGCGTTCGATCACCGCGTGCTTGACCAGGCAACTGGCGAGATTGCGGAAACTGCCCGCCGCACGGGTGCTCTTATTCGTGGTCCCATTCCCATGCCTACGCGGATTGAGAAATTCACCGTGAACCGCGGCCCGCACATCGACAAGAAGTCGCGCGAGCAGTTCGAGGTGCGTACGTACAAGCGGTTGCTCGACATCGTGCAGCCCAACGCCCAGACAGTCGATGCTTTGATGAAGCTCGATCTGGCAGCTGGTGTGAACGTAGAAATCAAGCTGGCGTAAGCTGGTTCGTTATGCCTCCGCCCTGGCGGAGGTCTTGATCGTTCGGGTCTGACCTGGCGATCAGGGACATCGGGATACCTCCGGTCAGCCTTCGGGCATTTTGACCGGGCAAGCGTCCCCCGTCTCGCTTCGGGCGGCCAATCTGGCAGTTCGGGGCATTCAGCCCGGACGGGGTGACGCAAACAATCTTGGGTTGGCAAGCATCCGGAATGGTCCGGGTGCCTCTGTTTAGGAGATTGGTCATGCGCACTGGCGTGATCGCAAAGAAAGTCGGGATGACCCGCCTGTTCCAGGAGGACGGCCGTCACGTGCCGGTTACCGTCCTGGCGCTGGAAGATTGTCAGGTTGTTGCCCATCGCACCGCTGATCGTGACGGTTATGTCGCGCTGCAGGTCGGTTCGGGTGAAGCCAAGCAAAAGAATGTTGCCAAGCCGCAGCGTGAACATTTTGCGAAAGCAGAAGTCACTTTGAAGCAGCGGGTTGCTGAATTCCGCGTCGATAATGACGATGGGCTGCTGCCGGTCGGGTCCACGATCAGCGCGGATCACTTCATTGCCGGTCAGAAGGTCGACATCACTGGTCACACGCAGGGTAAAGGCTTTGCCGGTGCCATGAAGCGATGGAACTTTGGTGGCTTGCGCGCTTCACATGGTGTTTCGCTCTCGCACCGTTCGCATGGTTCGACGGGTAACCGTCAGGATCCGGGCCGCGTGTTCAAGGGCAAGAAGATGGCTGGTCACATGGGTGATCGCCAGCGCACGCAGCAAAACCTCGAAATCGTTCGCACCGATGCGGACCGGGGCCTGCTCTTCGTCAAGGGTTCGGTGCCCGGCTCGAAGAATGGCTGGCTGCTGGTCCGCGATGCGGTCAAGATCCCGCTCCCAGAAGGCGTTCCCTTCCCGGGCGCGATCATCAAAGCCAAGACCACGTTGCCCGAAGCAGAAGCGCCGGCAAGCCCCGTCGTTGACGATCAGGTTGCTGACGAGCAGGTCGAAGTGATCGAAACCGATGCCGTAATTGAAACCGAAGCTGGAGAGGCCGCTGCGCCAACCAGTGATGATGGTAAGGAGGGCTGATCCCGTGAAGGTGAAGGTCCAGAAAATTGACGGCAAGGCCGTCGCAGGTGCCGGTGGCGACCTTGAGCTCAATGATGCCGTATTCGGTGTCGAGCCGCGCGCAGACATTCTGCACCGGGTAGTAACCTGGCAGCTCGAAAGTCGTCGCGGCACTGCCCGCGGCGCGCGCGAGCGTTCCGATGTTGCCCG
>JAHEAW010000087.1 GCA_024642545.1 Erythrobacteraceae bacterium | reverse complement strand
TTTACAATCACTGCCCGTCCGCTAAGCGGGCCGCCCAATTGCGGAGATTTTGACTATGCGTGCCGAAGGGCAGGCCCATATTGACCGGATCGAAGCAGCACTGTCGCTGGTGCGCATGTCGCTTGATTGGGAGCGCGCGCTGCGCCGGCTCGACGAGCTGAATGCGCGTGTCGAGGACCCGACCCTGTGGGATAATCCGAAAGATGCCGAGGCGGTCATGCGTGAGCGCCGCCGGCTCGATGCCGCTATCAGCACAGTGCGGGAAATCTCGACAGAAATGGCTGATGCAGTTGAGTTTATCGACATGGGTGAGGCGGAAGGCGACGACGAGATTGTCGCGGACGGAATGGCCAGCCTGGGCAAGCTTGCCGACCGCGCCGATGCCGACAAGGTTCAGGCGCTGCTGGCTGGTGAAGCCGATGCCAATGACACTTATATTGAAATTCATGCCGGGGCGGGCGGCACCGAAAGCCAGGACTGGGCGGAGATGCTGCAGCGGATGTATAGTCGCTGGGCCGAACGACGCGGTTACAAGGTAGAAGTGGTCGATTACCACGGCGGCGATCAGGCAGGCATCAAATCTGCAACGCTGCTGGTCAAAGGCGAGAACGCCTATGGCTATGCCAAGACCGAAAGCGGCGTCCACCGCCTGGTCCGGATTAGCCCGTATGACAGTTCTGCGCGGCGCCACACCAGCTTCAGTTCGGTCTGGGTCTATCCTGTGATTGACGATGATATCGATATTGAAATCAACGAGAGTGACCTGAAAATCGACACCTACCGTGCGTCGGGCGCGGGCGGGCAGCACGTTAATACTACCGATTCAGCAGTGCGGATCACCCACCAGCCGACCGGGATTGTGGTCGCCAGCCAGAACGATCGCAGCCAGCACAAGAACCGCGCAACCGCGATGAATATGCTGAAGGCGCGGCTGTTCGAAAAGGAAATGGCTGAGCGTGAAGCAGTTGCATCAGGTGAATATGCCGAGAAGACAGAAATTGGCTGGGGACATCAGATCCGATCCTACGTCCTCCAACCCTATCAGATGGTCAAGGACCTGCGCACCGGTGTAACTTCACCGTCGCCCGACGACGTACTGGATGGCGGGCTTGACCCATTTATATCGGCAGCATTGGCGCAGCGCGTTACGGGCGAGACGGTTGATGTCGAGGACGTTGAGTGAAACGCAAAGCGTGCCTTTGTTTGTTTGTTGCGCTGTCGCTGAGCGGCTGCAACAAAGCCGCTGACACGCAGGGCCGCGTGGCGACGGCCGTGGAATTTCCAAAGGCTGATCGTCCCGTATCTTCACCAGGCGCAACGCAGTTTTCGACCGAGGTCAAACGCGACAGCGTGGGCGAAGCCCGCAAGGTCATGGACCTTGCCGATCTGAAACCCGGTATGACCGTAGCGGATATTGGCGCTGGCGAAGGTTATTACACTGTTCGCTTGGCAGAACGTGTTGGCCCCAAAGGCCGCGTGTTGGCGCAGGACATCGACCGGGAAGCGCTTGCCCGGCTGGGGCAACGGGTTGAGCGCGACCGGCTGGACAATGTGTCGATCAAGCCCGGCGCGCCGGACGATCCGCGGTTGCCCGCCCACAGTTTCGACCGGATTTTCATGGTCCATATGTATCACGAAATTGGTGAGCCGTATGCCTTCCTGTGGCGCATGTGGCCCGCGCTGAGCAACGGCGGGCAAGTGGTGGTGGTCGATATTGACCGGCCAACTGACCAGCATGGGATTGATCCCCTGCTATTGTCATGCGAATTTGAGCAGGTCGGATATGAACTGGTCGCATTCAAGGATGCGCCCGAACTGTCAGGCTACTATGCACAGTTCAAGGCGGCGGCTAAGAGGCCGAAGCCGGAAGATATTAAACCGTGCCGGTGGTCGCCGGCGATGACGAAAAATGCGGCAAAATAGACCGCAAGTTGGGACACACAGGATAATGGCATTCAAGGGGCTGAGCCCAATTTCCTATGGTGGACGCGAGGTCTGGCCGCTGATCGAAGGCGGCAAGGGCGTTTCTGCCACAAACGGTATAAGTTCAGGTGCGTGGGCAGCGGCAGGCGGCATTGGAACGGTGAGTGCCGTGAACGCTGACAGCTATGACGCAGAAGGCAAGATCATCCCGCAGATATATGATGCGTTGACCCGCCGGGAACGGCATGAACAGCTGATCAAATACGCGATTGATGGTGCGGCCGAACAGGTCAAGCGGGCCTATGAACTGGCTAGCGGCAAGGGCGCGATCAACATCAACGTGCTTTGGGAAATGGGCGGCGCTCAGGCTGTGCTCGAAGGTGTGTTGGAGCGGACCAAAGGCATGGTCACGGGCGTTACTTGCGGGGCCGGCATGCCATACAAGCTGGCTGAAATCGCTGAGCGCTTCAAAGTCCATTATCTGCCCATCATCAGCTCCGCGCGCGCGTTCCGGGCGCTGTGGAAGCGGTCATATCACAAGGTGCCGGAACTGATGGCAGCCGTAGTCTATGAAGATCCGTGGCTGGCAGGAGGCCATAACGGCCTGTCCAATGCCGAAGACCCGGCCAAGCCGGAAGATCCCTATCCGCGGGTCAAAGCTTTGCGCGACACGATGCGCAGTGAAGGCGTGTCAGAAGATGTCGCCATCGTCATGGCAGGCGGCGTGTGGGCGCTGCGCGAATGGGAAAACTGGATCGACAATCCGGAACTGGGCAAAATCGCCTTTCAGTTCGGCACCCGGCCGTTGCTGACCGTGGAAAGTCCGATCCCGCAAGGGTGGAAGGATATGCTGCGCACGGTTGAGCCCGGCGAAGTGCTGCTGCATAAGTTTTCGCCGACCGGATTTTATTCCAGCGCAGTTAAAAACCCGTTCTTGTGGGACCTGATCCATCGCAGCGAGCGGCAAATTCCTTATTCCAAAGTGGAAGCGGGCGAGCACACAATGCAGCTCGATGTCGGTGTACGCGGGAAGAATTTCTGGGTCGCACCAAAGGACCGTGAACGGGCCAGAGCGTGGTTTGGTGAAGGTTTCACCGAAGCGCTGAAAACGCCCGACGATACGATTGTTTATGTCACTCCTGAAAGCCGGGACACGATCCGCAAGGACCAGAAAGATTGCATGGGCTGCTTGTCTCATTGTGGTTTTTCCGCGTGGAAGGATCATGACGATTACGCCACCGGGCGGCTCGCCGATCCGCGCAGCTTCTGCATCCAGAAGACCCTGCAGGATATTGCCCACGGCGGCGATACGGATCAGAATCTCGCCTTTGCAGGCCACGCGGCGTATCGCTTCAAGCAGGATCCGTTCTATTCGAACAATTACACACCGACTGTGAAGGAACTGGTCGAGCGGATTTTGACAGGCGACTAGCCGCCCCCCGCTTACCTGTCTCATTTGTCATTCCTGCGATAAATTCCAGCAATGCACCCAAAAACCTAGGGCGCGTGCCCATCGCCAATATCGCCTTCTGTCACTTGAAGAGAGGATAATTGGAATTATTCAATAAAGTGTTGCGTTTCAATATGTTTGAATAATTTTCTGTCATATACTTGTCGCGTAGCGGTGGATCGGCGAGTAGGGCAGGGACTTAAACCAGACCTTCCAGCACCTGGTCAGGCGGGCGGTGCCCGTCCATCCACATACGGATGTTGGCGATGACCTTGTGGCCCGAATCCTCGCGTCCTTCGCTGGTGGCGCTGCCGATATGCGGCAAGGTCATCACATTGGGGTGATCGCATAGCCGCCGGTCGACATGTGGCTCGTTGGGATAAACGTCGAGACCTGCGCCGCCCAGTTGCCCTGCTTGCAGCGCCGCAATCAGCGCTTCCTGATCGATCAGATCGCCGCGTGCGGTGTTGATGATGCAGGACCCCGGCTTCATCAGCGCGATACGGCGCGCGTCGATTGCGCCGATTGTATTCTCGGTTGAGGGGCAATGCAGCGTAAGAATATCTGCCTTGGCCATCAAATCGTCGAGATTTTCGACATAGTCGGCGCCAAACATCGTCTCCAGAGCTTGCGGCAGACGATGGCGGTTATGGTAGGCAATGGAGAGGCCGAAGGCTTTCGCCCGATAGGCCACCGCCTGACCGATCCGGCCCATGCCGAGAATACCCAGAACCTTGCCGCCCAATTGCCGTCCCAGCATGCCCGATGGCGCCCAGCCGGTCCAATGCCCGCGCCGCACTAGCGAAATCCCTTCGCGCATCCGGCGCGGCACACCGATAATCATCGACAAGGCGAGATCGGCCGTGTCATCAGTGAACACACCGGGAGTGTTGGTGACCTTGATCCCACGCTGCTTGGCCGCTGCCAGATCGATATGATCTATGCCTGCCCCGAAATTGGCGATCAGTTGCAGCCGGTCCCCGGCGCCCGCGATCAAATCCGCGTCAATCCGGTCTGTTACGGTAGGCACCAGCACATCGCAATCCTGCACTGCTTGGGCCAGTTGCTCGCGAGAAAAAGGCGCGTCATCGGGGTTAAGGCTGGCGTTGAACAGTTCGGTCATGCGTGCTTCAACCGAGGGCATCAAATGCCGTGTAACAATAACGCGCGGGGTACCGACAAAGCGGCGCGGACTGGAATCTGTATTGGCCATTTTGACGCGCTAGGACGGCTTGCCGCTTGCGGTCAAGCTGGTGCATCACGCATTGCGCTTGAAGCAGGTGTACCGCTGACGGTAAGGAGGGCTGATGGCCATACGATTCCCGATTGCTTTTGCGCTTTTTGCTGCGTTTTTTATTACACCTGCGGCCGCACAGGACCGCGAAGTACCATATTGGGCGACCATCCGCGCATCTGTTCTGAATATGCGCGTCGGCCCAAGCGCGGAGTATAAGATTGCCTGGGTCTTCCGCCGCGCGGGCCTGCCGGTGAAAGTGATCCGGGTGGTTGAAGGCTGGCGGCTGATTCGCGATTCAGATGGAACAGAAGGGTGGGTGGTGGCGCGCCTGCTCAGCCCCGATCGGGGCGCGGTGGTGGTCGGCGCAGAGCTGGCCGCGATGCGCGATGCACCTGCTGATGCTGGCGCGCTCAAATGGAACGCGCAGCCCGGCGTGGTTGGCAAGCTAGGCGACTGCGGGGCAGGCTGGTGCGAATTCAACGTCGCAGGCCGCAAAGGCTGGATAAGGGCGACGCGTATCTGGGGTGCGGGCGACCCTTAAGGTTTGCCCGCCTTAAGGTCAGCCTGAAGGAAAGTGACGGCCATTGCTGACCGCCCTTTCGCTGCTTTTCAAGAAGCTGATTCGACCCGCTTGACGGTCCAGCTATCGGCTGGGTCCTTGTCGTTGGTCGATGTCATGGTTCCGTCTGCGCCGATCGTTTCGGTGTAGCAACTGGCGTCCGTTTCACCTTCATTGGTGATACAGAAATGCCCCGGACCGGTTGACGTCCAAGTCCCCTTGGTGGTCTTGTCACCTTCGACCGATACAACAGTGCCATCATCATTTACGGTTTGCGTCATGGTCCGCTTGCCATCAGATGACGCGATTTCGAATGTTCCAGCCATTGGTTTACCATCGATTTCCATCGCTAGTGCCGTGGTGGCAGTTGCGCTAGCATCGGTAGCCGGAGCTGCTTCTTCTGCGGGCTTCTGGTTGCAAGCGGCCAATGCAGCAACAGATGCAAGTAGAACGAGTTTTTTCATATCAGAACTTCCTCTTTCATTGTGCGCCCAACAAAAGGCTTAGCACGAAAGAAAGGTTTCTGAAACTGAGTCAGACCAGCTCCACTGCCACAGCGGTTGCCTCACCCCCGCCAATGCAGAGGCTGGCCACGCCGCGTTTCTTGCCTTGGCGCTTGAGCGCGTTGAGCAAGGTGACGATAATGCGCGTACCGCTGGCCCCGATCGGGTGGCCCAGCGCAGTGCCGCCGCCATTTACATTGATCCTGTCATGAGCAATTCCGATGTCGCGCATGGCGAACATGGCGACGCAGGCGAAGGCTTCGTTGACTTCCCACAGGTCGACATCAGCAACCGACCATCCTGCACTTTCGAGCACCTTGGTGATCGCGCCAACCGGAGCAACGGTGAAATCTTTCGGCTCGCGCGCATGCGCTGCGCTGGCAATGATTTTGGCAAGCGGCGCGTAACCCTTATCTGCGGCGACACTTTGCCGGGTCAGCACCACCGCTGCGGCACCGTCAGAGATCGAGCTGGAGGTTGCGGCCGTAATTGTGCCGTCTTTGGCAAAGGCAGGACGCAAGGTCGGGATTTTGTCCGGCTTGCCGCGGCTCGGCGCTTCGTCTGTATCGATTACTACATCACCGCCGCGCCCGTTGATTGTCACTGGCACGACTTCATCGGCAAAGGCACCGCTGGCAATCGCAGCATTGGCCCGGCGTAACGATTCAATCGAATAATTGTCCATCTCTTCTCGGGTGAGCTGATATGCATCGGCGGTATCCTGCGCAAAAGTGCCCATCGCGCGGCCTTCCTCATACGCATCTTCCAGTCCGTCCAGGAACATGTGGTCATAAGCAGTGTCGTGGCCGATGCGCGCGCCACTGCGGTGCTTCTTGAGCAGATAAGGCGCGTTGGTCATGCTTTCCATTCCGCCTGCAATCACCGTGTCAACCGTACCGGAAGCGAGGGCCTCAGAACCCATGATGACAGTTTGCATCCCGCTCCCGCAGACCTTGTTGACAGTGGTCGCCTGAACTGACGTAGGCAGACCGGCCTTGATCGCGGCCTGGCGGGCAGGTGCCTGTCCCAGTCCCGCGGGCAGAACGCAGCCCATATAGATGCGGTCAAAATCTTCGCCCGGCACGCCAGAGCGTTCCACGGCTGCCTTGACTGCCGCAGCGCCTAACTGCGTGGCTGAGACATCAGATAAGGTGCCCTGCATACTGCCCATCGGGGTGCGGGCATAGGACAGGATGACAATCGGATCGGCAGCAGAAAACTGGGCCATTGGGCAAGCCTTTCGAAAGGGGTGATCTTTGCAGGTTCTCTAATCGTACGCCCCGCGCTTGGCAAACGAGATAGGGTTGCGCAGGTATTAGTTGCTCTTGTCATTCTGTTCAGATTCGCCGAAAGTCAGTCTCAAACAAAAACCATTGGGCTGAGGGCACAGGAGATTCACATGTCTGGTAATCGTCAGGAAGAAATGGAAGAACTGCTGCGGCGGCAGCGCGCTGCTTTTACCGCGGCGCGTCCGGAAGAATTTTCCGTCCGGCGTGACCGGATCAAACGCACGATTGCGCTGCTGGTCGATCACAAAGATGCGTTGTGCAAAGCCATGAGTGCCGATTTCGGCAATCGCAGCATTGATCAAAGCATGATGACAGACATTGCCGGGCCGATCAATTTTGGAAAGTACTGCCTCAAGAATCTTGATGGCTGGGCCAAGCCGGAAAAGCGCAAAGTGCAGTTCCCTCTCGGCCTGCTGGGGGCAAAGGCGCAGTTGCGTTATGAACCCAAGGGCGTGATCGGCATCATGAGCCCGTGGAATTTCCCGGTTCAGTTGACCATGACGCCGCTGCTGCAGGTGTTTGCCGCAGGCAACCGCGCGATGATAAAGCCGTCGGAGTTTACCGAAGCGACGTCTGAACTGATGGCCGATCTTATTGGGGAATATTTCGCATCAGAGGAAGCGGTGGTGATAACGGGCAGCCCGGAAGTGGCTCAGGCATTTTCCAACCTGCAATTCGATCATCTGGTGTTCACCGGATCAACTGCCACTGGGCGGCGGGTGATGGAAGCGGCAGGACGCAATCTGGTTCCCGTCACTCTCGAACTTGGTGGTAAATCGCCCGTAGTGCTGGGGCGCAGCGCGGATTTTGCCAAAGCGGGCGAGCGGATCGCCTTAGGCAAGATGATGAACGCCGGACAAATCTGCCTCGCGCCTGATTATATGGTGGTCCCCGAAGAGAGCGAGGATGTCGCAATTGACGGTGTCCGCCAGGGTGTTGCCAAAATGTATCCGACCTTGCTCGACAATGATGATTACGCCTCAATCGTGACGGACCGTCATTTTGACCGTCTGCAAGGCATGGTGGAAGACGCCAAAGCCAAGGGCGCTGAGGTGATTGAAGTCAATCCGGCCAATGAGGATTTCTCCAATTCGAACGCACGCAAGATGCCGCTTACCATTCTCAAGAATGTTACCGAGGACATGCAGGCGATGCAGGAAGAGATTTTTGGCCCGGTCCTTCCGGTCAAAACCTACAAGGCGGTGGACGAGGCGGTCGATTACATCAACGCGCATGACCGCCCATTAGGACTCTATTATTTCGGGGCAGATAGCACGGAGCGGGAACAGGTGCTGTCCACAACCATTTCAGGGGGTGTGACGGTCAATGATGTTATTTTCCATGTCGGGATGGATGATCTGCCGTTCGGCGGGGTCGGCCCTTCGGGCATTGGCTCGTACCATGGGATCGAAGGGTTCCGGGAATTCAGTCATGCCCGGTCGGTGTACACCCAGCCCAAACTGGATGTGGCCGCGCTGGGCGGTTTCAAACCACCTTATGGCAAGGCAACCGCCAAGGCGCTGTCGGCCCAGATCAAGAAAGCCTGATATGCATTGATTTAGTCTGTAAAATCCCCGCGCGCCCCCTTGCACCATGATGGGCAGGAGACTAGGGCGCGCCTGAAACCTAGATTCTGGCCGATTCAGTCCTCCCAATGGCGGTTGCCGCCACTGATCGGCAAAACGAGGCATTCGAGTGGTCGATCTTAGCCAGTATTTGCCAATTCTGATTTTTCTGGCGATTGCGCTGGGATTGTCATCGGCATTTGTGTTCCTGCCGATGGGCGTTTCGCGCCTTACCGGTACGCACAACCCCACCGCTGATAAACTTGCTGAATATGAATGCGGCTTTCCCGCGTTTGAGGATTCGCGCAGCCAGTTTGATGTCCGGTTCTATCTGGTCGCGATCCTGTTCATTATTTTTGACCTTGAGGCAGCCTTTCTGTTCCCATGGGCCGTGAGCCTTAAATTCACCGGCTGGGCAGGCTGGATCACAATGATGGTGTTCCTGTTCGAACTGATCATCGGCTTTGCTTATGCCTGGAAAGTAGGAGCTCTCGAATGGGAGTAGTGGACGGACTGCCGGCAGCGGCTCAGCCCGGAGCGACGCTTCAGCCGGATGCAGATTATTTCAAGGCACTTCAGAGCGAAGTGAACGACAAGGGCTTTCTGGTCACCAGTACAGAAGACTTGTTCCAGTGGGCACGTACCGGCAGTTTGTGGTGGATGACCTTTGGCCTCGCTTGCTGCGCGGTCGAAATGATCCACGTCAATATGCCACGTTATGATATGGAGCGCTTCGGCGTTGCCCCGCGCGCGTCTCCGCGCCAGTCGGATGTGATGATCGTGGCAGGCACGTTGTGCAACAAGATGGCCCCGGCGCTACGCAAGGTTTACGACCAGATGTCGGAGCCGAAATATGTGATTTCGATGGGAAGCTGCGCCAATGGCGGCGGCTATTACCATTACAGCTATTCGGTTGTACGCGGCTGTGACCGGATCGTACCGGTAGATATCTATATCCCCGGTTGTCCGCCGACAGCCGAAGCGCTGCTCTATGGCGTGATGCAATTGCAGCGCAAGATCCGCCGCAGCGGCACGATTGAGCGTTAAGATGGCTGTGCTTCATTCCGCCCCAAAAATCGCTTCGAACGAAGGCGTGCTTGATGCGCTATCTGCGGCGCTGGGAAAGATGCTTGTCGCTGCGAAGCAGCAGCACGGTGAAATTGTCCTCACCGTTAAGCGTGAAATGATTGAAGGCGCGCTGCGCTTGCTGCGTGACGATCACGCTTACCAGCAGCTGATGGAAATGGCTGGCGCCGACTATCCTGACCGAGCCGAGCGGTTCGAAATTGTCTATATGCTGCTCAGCCTGACCAAAAACCACCGGATCTTGGTCAAGGTGTCGACTGACGAAGCTGAGCCAGTGCCGACCGTTACCACGCTGTGGCCCAATGCTGGTTGGCTCGAGCGTGAAGTATTCGACATGTACGGCGTGATTTTTGCAGGCAACACTGATTTGCGTCGTATCCTGACCGATTACGGCTTCGAAGGGCATCCGTTCCGCAAGGATTTCCCGCTCACCGGCTATACTGAATTGCGCTATTCCGAAGATGAAAAACGGGTGGTGTACGAACCGGTTGAGCTGGCACAGGATTTGCGGCAATTTGATTTCATGAGCCCGTGGGAAGGCGCGGAATACGTGCTGCCGGGCGATGAAAAGGCCCAAAGCGA
>JAHEAW010000171.1 GCA_024642545.1 Erythrobacteraceae bacterium | reverse complement strand
CCCAGATCATACGCCCGCTGCGCGTCGATGAAATCACCGGTCAGCGCCAGCTCCATCGCCACCTTGTGCGGGATCAGATCGGGCAGCACCATCAAGCCGCCAGCGGCCGCTGCAAGCCCGCGCTTCGCCTCGGGAATACCGAATTTTGCCTTGCTGTTAGCCACCACCAGATCGCACGCGATCATCAATTCAAGCCCGCCTGCGAGCGCATAGCCTTCTACCGCTGCGATCAGGGGCTTGGCCGGCTTCTTCTCGGTCAATCCGCCAAAACCGCGCCCTTCGACCGATGGCCGTTCGCCGCGCAGGAAGCCCTTGAGGTCCATCCCCGAACAGAAAGTGCCGCCCGCACCGGTCAGGATGCCGACGCGCAGATGATCTTCCGCATCAAGCCGGTCGAGCGCCGCGGCGATCGCTTCCGATGCCGCCTTGGTCATCGCGTTTTTTGCTTCGGGCCGGTTGATCGTGATGATCAGAATGCCGTCTTCTTCCTGCGTCAGGACTTCTTCGCTCATATTCGCTCTCCGCTTGATGATTTCTGCAGCCACTTGCCGCCACTCTTTGCCTGACATATATAACTAGGTGAACCAGCTTGTCTACGGACTCTACTTGCCCAAAAGGAACCCTATTTATGGCCGAAGCCTATATCATCGACGCAGTTCGCACCCCGCGCGGAATTGGCAAAGTGGGCAAGGGATCGCTTGCGGGCGAACATCCTCAGCATCTCGCCGCGACAGTGATGAAGGCGCTGAAAGATCGCAACAATCTCGATACAAGCACAGTCGATGATGTGATCTGGTCGGTTTCGACGCAGGATGGCAAGCAGGCCGGCGACCTTGGCCGTATGGCGGCGCTAGATGCGGGCTATGACATTACCTCCAGCGGCACCACGCTCGACCGCTTCTGCGGCGGCGGCATCACCACGGTCAATTTCGCAGCGGCGCAAATAATGAGCGGGATGGAAGATTGCGTGGTCGCAGGCGGGACTGAAATGATGAGCCTGACCGCACAAATGAGCCAGGAAAAGATGGCCGCTGGCCTGCGCCCGCCAATGATGGGCAGCTATAACGAGCGTCTGCAAAAAGTGCATCCGCAATCGCACCAGGGTATGTGCGGCGATGCGATTGCTAGCATGGAAGGCTACACACGCGAAGAACTGGACGAGGTCGGATATCGCAGCCAGCAGCGCGCCGACGCCGCGATCAAGGCCGGCAAATTTGCCAAGAGCATCGTGCCGGTTGTAGCCGATGATGGCACGGTCTTGCTCGACCATGACGAATATCCACGGCCCGAAACAACCCGCGAAGGTCTGGCCGAATTGAACCCGGCCTTCACCAAGATCGCCGATATGCCGCTTGATGCCAATGGCACGACCTTCCGCAGTCTGATCAACCAGAAATATCCTGACCTTGAAATCAAGAACTTCCACCATGCGGGCAACAGCTCTGGCGTGGTCGACGGCGCAGCGGGCATTCTGGTTACTTCCGAAGCCTATGCCAAGGCGCACGGCCTGAAGCCGCGTGCGCGGATCGTGGCAACTGCCAATATGGGCGATGACCCGACCTTGATGCTCAACGCTCCGGTTCCGGCAGCCAAGAAGGTACTGGCCAAAGCTGGCCTGACCAAAGACGATATCGATTTGTGGGAGATCAACGAAGCCTTCGCTGTCGTTGCGCATAAATTCGTAACCGACCTAGGCCTCAGCTGGGATAATGTGAACGTCAACGGCGGTTCGATTGCGCTGGGCCATCCGATCGGCGCCACCGGTTCGATCCTGATTGGCACCGTGCTTGACGAGCTGGAGCGTACCGGTGGACGCTACGGTCTTGTCACCATGTGTGCCGCTGGCGGCATGGCACCTGCGATCATTATCGAGCGGGTCGAAGACTTCGTTTGATCGTCTGCAACCGGGCCTGACTGTAACGGCCTGACTGTAACGGCCTGACTGTAACGGGAAGCCGCAAGAATTTCCAGCTGATGCTGGCGCCTTTTGCGCGCGGTTTTCAGGGCTGGGACTTCTTGCGGGCCGGGTGCAAGAGCCAGAATTTCTCCATCGTGAGATAGGTGAAGGACGCGGTCCAGCCGACCATAACCAGTCCGTTCAGAGCCTCCACACCCGAGATAAGCCGCAAGCCGCCATGCGGCACCAGGTCACCGATCCCCAAGGTGGTGTAGGACGAGACAGAGAAGTAAAAGGCATTCTGCATATCCAGCGGTTCAGCCCCGGCAATGTAGCCGATATCGGTGGCAAAATGCAGATATGAATATGCCAGCGCATAGATCATCACCTGAATGAAATGCGATAGAAATGTGATCGCCAGGACAACCAGAATCCTGGCACGCGCAGGGACGTGCAGATGCGCGTAAACCCGCGATGTCATGCGCAGCGCCTCGTAATGGATCAGGATCGTGATCGTGATCAGGGTCAGGCACACCAATGTCGTTGCAATCATTACAGGCCCTTTGCGACAATTAATCCCGATGCATTCCGCGCACGGATGCGCTGCATTGGCCAATTGCAGTTCTATACATTAAGCCCTATCAACCGAACAGGGCTCGTAACCGGCTTCAAAGCTCGGACTTTTTAAGTGTTTGTAGTGGGCCTCGCAAGGCACTCGCCACTCTGCGTCAGAAAAAGGCTGCTCGTGACCGAAACTCCGCAGATATTCTTCAGCTATTCGCGCACCGACTGGGCCATGGCCAAACCCGTGCTCGCCGCGCTGGAGGCCGAAGGGTTCACGGTCTGGTGGGACGGCCTGCTCGAAGCGGGTTC
>JAHEAW010000086.1 GCA_024642545.1 Erythrobacteraceae bacterium | reverse complement strand
AGCGTGAGTTTGCGAGCGAGAATGGAAACGACTTGAACGACATCTTGCCGAAGATGAGTCCGCTCAGCCCCTCTTACCTGACTAAGAAGGCCATAGTTTTTGAAAGGGTCACGGATTTCGTCGCCAAGTTTAAGGGTGTGGGCGGTCAAATCTGACCTTTATGGCGAGCTACGCAGACTAAATCCCACACGCTCTTTTTCATGTTTTTTTCATGGGAATGCAGCCCATCTATTCTAAGTCATTGAAAAGATGGTGGGCGCGGCAAGGATTGAACTTGCGACCCCACCCGTGTGAAGGGTGTGCTCTACCACTGAGCTACGCGCCCGCGCGGGAAGACCAGACGATCAGCGTCTTCGCGGCAGGGGCGCGCCATTGCCACGCCTCGGCCGGGAAGACAAGCCTGCTCAGCGCTATTGCAGCAGCAAGTTAGCTACAAATGCCAGCACGCCGCCTTCGCGTTTCGCTTGTGACTGCGCCCGCGGGTCCATCGGGCATTCGAGGCAGTAGGCCTGCATCCCGCGGGTGCCGAGCAAGCGGTTGAGATCGGCATTGGCTTGCCCCAGTGCCACTTGCTGGCGCGCTGCTATCAGCCCGAACAGGTCTTCACTGCCCGACGGGCTGCGTTTGCCGCCCAGCATCATTTTTTCGACCAGCGATTGATAGGGATTGGTGTCATCACCCAGATAAGTAACATGCCAATCGCCCTGCTTGAGCTTGGCCTTGGCTGCCGCCCAGTCAATCGCATCCTCGATCCCGCCATATTGATCGACCAGACCGATCTGGCGCGCGGTGCCGCCATCCCACACCCGGCCCTGACCGATCTTGTCGACCTGTTCAGTGGTCATATGGCGCGATTCGGCGACCCGGGTGAGGAACCGGCGGTAACCATCTTCGATTGAACCTTGCAGAATTTGATTCACAGCCGGGCTAAGCCCGCCGATTACGTCCGGTTGGCCGGACAGTTCAGTGGTCCGCACGCCATCTGCGCCCACACCGAGCCGCTTGGCCAGGTTTTCAAATGTCGGGATGACCGCAAAAATCCCGATTGATCCGGTTACGGTTTCAGGTTCGGCAAAGATCCGGTCACCAGGCGTTGAGACCCAATAGCCGCCACTGGCCGCGACATTGGCCATGGATACAGCCACCGGAATGCCTTGCGCCTTAAGCCGCAGGATCGCGCGGCGGATTTCCTCCGACGCCATGACCGATCCGCCGGGGGAATCGACCCGCACCACCAAGGCTGAAAGATTGTCATTGAGCGCATCGTTGAGCAAATCGGCAATCCGGTCTCCCCCGGCGGTTCCCGGACCAGCATCGCCATCAACGATATCGCCTGCGATCGTCACCACGCCTATTGTCTTGCCAGAAGTGGATGGCTTGTGATCGGCCAGCCATGGATCAAGATCAGTATGGGCAAAGCTGCCCGGCGTATCATCCCATTTGTCTTCGCCCACGATTTGCGCAACGCGTTCGCCAAAATCGACCCGACTGCCCAATTTGTCGACCAGGCCACCTGCTTGTGCGGCCTTTGCCAGATCACCATTCGACTGCGCGACCCATTCGGCGGGCGTTTTGGTTACAAGATCCATCTTGAGCTGGGGCCGGGCTTTTTTGACATTGGCCTGCCACTCTTCCCACAAGGCGCCGTAGAGTGATTGATAATTCTCACGCGCGGCAGGGGACATATCGTTGCGGAAATAGGGTTCAACCGCTGACTTGTAGGTGCCAACCTTATAAACATGCGCGTTGACATCGAGCTTTTTGAGCAGATCGCCGTAATAAAGATGCGTGCCGCCGGGGCCGGCAATCATTGCGCCGCCCATCGGGTCAATCCACACTTCGCTGGCATGGGCTGCCAGCATCATCGCATCATCGCCATAACCCACAGCATAAGTCAGCACGGGCTTTTTAGCGGCCCGAACCTTGTCCAGTGCTTCGCCAATGGACTGCATGTGGACCTGTCCGCCGCCTGTAAAGCGGCTGAGATCAAGCACGACAGCCTTGATCCGGTCATCGGTTGCCGCAGCATTGATCGCACGGACCAGGTCACGCACCTGATATTCGCCGACCGGAGCCTCGCGGCTGAGTAGCACGCTGATCGGGTCGATTACGGATTTTTCCTCTACCACTACCCCGTCAAGGTCGAGCAGCAGCGCCCCGTCGCGCACTTGCGATGGGTTGGGCCGGGCGGTCAGGACCATGTACAGCAGCCCGAAGAAAAGCAGCAAAAAGACCAGGCTCAGTCCGTCCTTGATGGCGACCAGCAGGTGCCAGACCTTGCGCGCAAATGACATGAAGCATTTATCCCGAAATCAATAGGTAAGCCCAGACTAGAGGCAATTAGCGCAGGGTGCCACCGGAAATCGCTTGAGCGACATACTCCAGTCGACTAGGGGCTTGGCTTTAATGACATCGACGCAACACAGCCCGCATTCGAACCGCTATCCGGCGGGGCGGATGGCGTTCCCGCATCGTGACCTGCTTGGCATTGGCCAGCTTGAGCGGCACGAAATCCTGTACCTTCTCGATGAAGCGGAACAATGGGTTACGCTTAACCGGCAACCGTCCAAGCACAATGATGCGCTGGCCGGTATGACGATCATCAATGCCTTCTTCGAAAACTCCACTCGCACACTGCTGAGCTTCGAAATTGCGGGCAAGCGGCTGGGGGCAGATGTGGTCAATATGCACGCTGCCCAGTCAAGCGTGAAGAAGGGTGAAACGCTGATCGATACTGCGATCACGCTGAATGCCATGCACCCCGATGCAATTGTGATCCGACACGCAAGCTCAGGCGCGGTTGCGCTGATTGCTGACAAGGTTGATTGCCCTGTGATCAACGCTGGTGACGGCAGCCATGAACATCCGACGCAGGGTCTGCTCGATGCATTGGCGCTGCGTCATGCCTTGCGCCAACGCGGTGCGGCGGGCGATGATTTCACTGGCCTGACCATCACCATTTGCGGCGATATCCTGCACAGCCGCGTGGCGCGTTCCAACGTACTGTGCCTGACTGCGCTGGGGGCCAATGTGCGCCTCTGCGCGCCGCCTGCACTGATGCCGCATGGAATTGCGGGCATGGGCGTGACGACCTTCACCAATTTCGACGCAGCGCTGGACGGGGCCGATGTGGTGATGATGCTACGATTGCAGACGGAGCGGATGGAAGGCCAGTTCATTCCCAGCCCGCGCGAATATCACCACCTTTACGGCCTGACCAAGCGGCGGCTAGCCCAGGCAGCGCCGGATGCTCTGGTGATGCATCCCGGCCCGATGAATCGCGGGGTGGAGATCGATAGCGATGTGGCGGATATGCTCGACCGGTCGATCATTACCCGGCAAGTGGAAATGGGCGTGGCCATCCGTATGGCGGCGCTGGATGTGCTGACGCGGACAGCGCGCGGCGTGCCGGGTTGGGCCAATAAGGGGGAGGGGCAATGGGTATGAAGCAGCGCAGGCCCCTCACGATAATCAATGGCCGGTTGGTCCTTGCCGACCGTGTTGAGCGCGGCGCGGTCCGCATCGCTGACGGCATGATTGCAGATGTAGGCGATGTTACTCCGGTCAACGGCGACGAAGTAATGGATGCGCGAGGCCAGTTGATTGCCCCAGGCCTGGTCGATTTCGGCGTGTTTGCAGTGGACAAGCCTGCGTTTCATTTTGGCGGGATCACGCGTGCGGCGCTGATGCCCGACCAGTCTCCAGTGCTCGATGTCCCTTCGCGCGTGCGCTACGTCGCACAAAGCGGAAAGCCTGATTTCTGGGTTCACCCGCTGGCGGCAGCGACAAAGGGGCTGGACGGCACAAATCTGGCTGAAATCGGCCTGATGCGCGAAGCTGGCGCGCGCGGAATTTCAACGGGCCGCCAATGGATCGGCGATAGCGGCACGATGCTGCGGCTGCTGCAATATGCGGCGATGCTCGATCTGGTCGTGGTTTGCCATGCAGAAGATGCGGGTCTGACCGGCAGCGCTGCGGCGACAGCAGGAGAAATGGCCACGCGGCTGGGCCTGTCCGCTGCGCCTGCAGAGGCAGAGGCGCTGGCCGTGGCGCGCGATATTGCGCTGGCAGAATTGACCGGAGCGCGGGTACATTTCCGACAAGTTACGACTGCCGCCGCGCTTGATCTGGTGCGTGCCGCCAAGGCACGCGGCTGGGGGGTTACTGCGGGGGTAACACCTGCGCATTTCATGCTGTCTGATCTTGCGCTGGCCGATTTCCGGACTTTTGCGCGGCTTTCCCCGCCGCTACGGCAGGAAAGTGACCGCGAGGCGGTACGGGCAGCGATTGCAGATGGCACCATCGATCTGATCGCCAGCGGCCATGACCCGCGCGGGCCGGAAGATAAGCGCCTGCCTTTCGCTGATGCGGCTCCTGGCATGGCAGGCGCAGAAACGCTGCTGGCGATGGTTCTGACGCTGGTACGGGATGAGGTGATTGACCTGCCCCGTGCATTTGATCTGGTGTCCGGCGCTCCAGCACGGCTGCTGGACGTTGTCGCCGGTGAAATTGCTACCGGAATGGAAGCCGATGTGGCGCTGGTCGACCCTGACAAGCCGTGGATAATCGACAGCCGCGAGATGGAAGCAAGCGCTGGCAATACGCCGTTCGACGGTCAGCCCACGCAAGGCCGGGTAACGGCGCTATGGAAAGGCGGCGTGCTGGTTTAACCGGTTGTCGCCGGAGCAGGGTCTGGCCAGCGAATGAGTGAGGCAAAGAAGGCAGGCACTAGGGCAAAGCCGGCCAGGTAGACGGGCAGGATCACAGCGCTCCAGAACAGATTATCCGCCCGTGCAAAGACGGTCAGCAGCACAGTGAAGCCCCCGAACCAGAGCAGGCAGAAGCTGCCGTGCGGTTCATCCAGTGAGCTCCATCCCAGCAGTGGCAGAAAAAGCAGGAACGCGGCAACCGGACGCGGGAACAATTGCAGAAAGCTCAGCGTGCGCAAGTGGTCCAGCATGCCGCCCGGCCCGCGCAGACCCAGCCAACCTTGCGTCGACAGGTCCCCGGTTTCAGCGATACTGGCAACCATGCCGGCGTGCCATGCCATGTAAGCGCCGAAGAGCAGGATCAACGCCATGCAGGCAAGAATGCCCTGGCGGTTTCTTTGTAGTATCAGATAAGCCAGCAGCAACAGGGCAAATGCGAGCGATAATTCGCGCAGGAACAATGCTGCTGCCAGCCACGGCAACATCAGTTGCCACCGGGGGAACAGCGCCAGCGAACAGGACAGTAGCAGCCCGGCCCACACTTCATGAATGGCAATTCCGGTAGAAGAAAGAAGAAGCGAGGCGCTGCCCAGCGCAAGCAGCCCGGTGGCTGCGACACGTTCCGCCACGGTGCGGTTAGCGAGCGCACGGTACCACAAGCCTATTGCTGCAAGAGCAGCCAGCCAGGCCAGGGCCGTCATTGCCCGGGTTCCCAGCGCAGCAGTCACCTCTGCCAGCAAGGGAGGGCGCACAACGAAGAACGGTTGCAGCGGATAGCCTCTTTCGCGGTGCAACTGAGCGACAGCGGTATAGTAACCTTGCCCATCTTTCACATCCTGCACCACATCCCGGTACAGGCGGACATCGCTGGACGAGCGTTGCTGCTGTGAGGAAATTGTCTCAGGGCCGCCTTCGAGCACAATCGGGGGCGCGGCGCATACTGCCCATAGCGAGAGCACAGCGACCAGCGCCAGCAACCCCAACCGCGACATTCGCGTACTGCCCATGGCGTGCCCCCCATTCCCCTCGCGGTGTGCCAATCTGCCTATTTTACCAAACCTGCGCTCAAGCGATGAACAAAGCTTCGCAGAACTCCCTTAATGGCTGTCAGCCAACTTGGTCCAGAACATTGGGCGAAGTACGGACGCCTGCTTGTAACAAAAAAGCCCCGCCATCTCGAAAGAAGGCGGGGCAGTCTTCGCTGTAAATAATCAGATGCGGGATTACCGCATCGCCATCCGCACGCCTTTGTCGATGGCCCCCGGCAATGGTTTTGCCGCAGCATAGGCGATGCAGCCAAAGCCGCGTGCCTGAACGTTGGAGCAGATGTTGCGCGCATCAAACCGGGGCATATTGCCAGCAGCAACGCGCCAGTAGGTCTTGCCGTTCACACGCGCTTGGCTGATGACCATGTCATACTTGCTGATCGAGGCGTAACGCTTGGCATAAATGCCGATTGCGCGGTGGGCGCCCTTTTCACTAGAGAATGAACCCAGCTGGATCATATGGTCGCCGCCCTTGGCAGTGCTCCAGATGGCAGGCTTCGGTTGAACCGGAGTGGCAACGAAGGCAGCGACGCGGGTGGGTGCTGGTTGAGAAACCACGTCGCTAGCAAATGCCTGGCCAAAGTTGGCAGGTGCTCGCTTTGGTTCCTCCGCTGGTGCCGGCACCACGGCGGTCGGAACAGAAGCAGCCATATAGTCGCGAGTGGTGGAAGCCTGCGCAAAGGCTGGAGCCGGTGCGGCAGATGCTGATCCAAGCGCTGGCAGTTCATCATTGCTGACAGCGGCAATTGCTTGATTTGCATTAATACTAGCCGCTGGCAATTGAGCGGCTGCTTCGGCGGCAAGCTGCGCACCGCTTGGCGTGTTGGATAGCGCCAATTGCGCGGGCATGCCGCTGTCACTGGTGACAGGTACATTGAGCAAAGTTGCAACACGGCGATGGAAGTCGCCCGGTGCGGTCATTTGTGCCCAACTGGCAATCCGGTCGTTGACCTGATTGGCCGGAACATCTTCTGCCGCCATCAAGCGGGCACGGCGCCAATCGCCTTGCAGTGCATATGCATAGGCCAGATTTTGCCGCATCTTGGGTGTATTCTGGCCGCCGCGAATGGCATCGGAAAGTATGTGGACGCCTTGGTCAGGATCACCGGCCAGTGCCAGAGCCAGGCCGAGATCGGCTGGATCAAGCGCGTCACTGTGGTCATTGAGCAGCGCGCGGGCAGAGGCACTATCGCCCGATGCGATCTGTGCCAGCGCCAGGCTGAGCGCAGTGCGGGCGCTGGTGTCACCCAGCGTCATAGCGTCACTGAAGCTGGTTGCCGCCGATTGGAACCGGCCATCTTCCATGTAAGTCGCGCCCAGCATGGCGCGGTAGCTGGCATTCTGCGGATCAGCGAGCACAGCATTTTCAGCCAAGGACACAGCTTTGCCGGTGTCCCCTTTCGCCAGGGCTGTCTGCGCCTTGCTGGCCGACAGATCAGCGCGCGGTGCGGCAGTTGTGGCGCAGCCACTAAGCGCGGTGGAGGCAAGCGCGGTCGTCACTGCGAGCGCTACAAATTTCGCATTGGGTGCGGTCTGGGTCATCATCGGGTCCCCTTATTCTGCGTTGGCCGGCTTTGGCGCCGGTTTGGGCTGTTTGACCTGAGCGGCCAGCGATTCAATTTCAGGCATTTTTTCCAGCAATGCATCGAGCGCATCGGTCACTATCTGCTGCGCACTGCGATTGCGGACTGTGCAGGCCAGCCGCAGTTTGAGGTGACGCTTGGCGTCAAGCCGCAAGGTAAAGGCAGCCCTTTCACCGCGGTCGATAGCCGATTTGCGGCGACGCGGTGATTTGGCCGGTTTGGCCGCCGCTGGCGCTGTATCATTGGCTTCGAGTCGCTGCGCCAGTTCGTCCTGCTGTTGATGGATCTGCGGCTTGTCTGCTGCGGCAACAGCCTGCGGGTTTTGCGCTGGCGGGGTCAAATGGACAATTTCCGCCTGATGCCGGACTTCGGGTTCGTCACCCATGTCATCCCAGCCAAGATCTTCCAGGTTCTTAGCTGCGGCTGAGCCGCTGAAATCTGCGCCGATCTGGCCGCCATGCTGTGGCCGCATAGCCGGCTTTGCACCGCCTTTACGGGCCAGCAAGGTCGGGCTGAGAGAGGCGAATGATGCTTCGTTCATGGCTTGCAACCCCGCTTACTGCGCGACCCGGCGGCCAAAGCCGCCGCCGCCAGGACGGGCGGTTCCCGGTGTTTGCAATGCTGTATTGGGGGCAGCAAAAACAGTGCGGCGGAAATTCTTTTCTAGCCGGTCGGCGATATAATTCCACAGGGCAATCACTTCGGCGGAGGACCGGCTGGCAGGATCAACTTCCATCACTGTGCGGCCATCGATCATCGAGGCAGCAAAATCAGTGCGGTGGTGAAGCGTGATTGGCGCAACGGTGCCATGCTGTGACAGCGCAACCGCCGCTTCAGAGGTAATCTTGGCTTTCGGTGTGGCACCATTGACGACAAACACCAGCGGCTTGCCAGCGCGTTCGCACAGGTCAACTGTCGCACCCACGGCACGCAAGTCGTGCGGGCTGGGGCGAGTTGGCACAACGATCAGTTCGGCAACGCCAATCACTGACTGGATCGCCATGGTGATGGCAGGCGGTGTATCGATCACAGCCAATTTGAAACCCTGCTGCCGCAAAGTCTGCAAATCGGATGCAAGCCGGGCCACGGTGGTTTGCGCAAAGGCAGGATATTCCGCTTCACGCTCGTTCCACCAGTCGGCAGTCGAACCTTGCGGGTCAATATCGATGAGAACAACGGGCCCGGCGCCGGCGCGCTGCGCCTGCACTGCGAGATGCCCTGAAAGTGTGGTCTTACCCGATCCACCCTTCTGCGATGCTAAAGCCAGTACACGCAAGGCGTGATCCCCCTGATATCCATTTGTCCAATCCGCGTAACTGCGGGTCAGAGCCTGAAATCGCAGGATACCCCTAATTTTGGGTTAACAGCGTTAACTCCGTCCAAATGCGGCAGTTGTCGAAATAGCAGTAATTGGCAGGGTGATACGGCTATGCGGACGGTTGGAAACGCTTTGCTAACAGCTGGTTCACTATAAGAGGGCCAAGCCCTGCAATTTTCAGAGGATACACGGCCCATGTTTCGCTCGCGCCATTTGAAAGGCCAGATTGCCGCCGGTGCGTGCGCTGCGCTTTTGCTGCTGGCAGCGCCCGCCCGGGCGGATGTCAAGGCTGGGGTCGATGCATGGTCGGCAGGCGATTACGCTGCTGCGGTCAGCCAGTGGCAGGGGCCAGCTTCGCAAGGCGACGCCGATGCCGAATTCAATCTTGCTCAGGCCTATCGCCTTGGGCGCGGCGTCCCACCGGACCTCGCGCGGGCTGAAGCACTTTACGCCAAGGCCGCAGCGCAGGGTCATATCAAAGCCGCCGATAATTACGGGCTGATGCTGTTTCAGGCCGGCCGCCGTCAGGAAGCGATGCCGTATATCACCAATGCGGCTGGCCGCGGCGATCCGCGTGCCGAATATCTGATTGGCCTTGCCTACTTCAATGGCGACCTGGTGCCCAAGGACTGGGTGCGCGCTTATGCATTGGTGACACTGGCGAATGCTGCCGGTTTGCCACAAGCTGCCTCCGCCCTGAAGCAGATGGACGACTATATCCCGCAGCCACAGCGCGAACAGGCACAGGGCTTGGCGCAGCAAATCAAGCGTGAGAGCGATGCCCGCCGATCGGTCCAAATGGCAGCGGCTGATCTATCGGTCGACCATCAACCCGGCGCATCCAAACTGGCTGCAGCCGAACAGCCTTCAGTATTGGGGGGCAGGCACGGCGCGGTCCCGCAATCCATTCGACCGGTCAGTGTTTCGCCTTCGCGTGCCTTTGCTAGCGACCAGCTACTGCAGGTCGAAGGTGCGCCCCCGGCCAGCAGCCGGAATAAAGCTGACGCCGATTTTACGCGGCCTGCGCGCGTTGCTCAGGCGGCTCCGGCTCCGGCAAAGTCGGCAGCGACAAGCGCGGGAATGGATGGGCCGTGGAAGGTACAGCTGGGCGCATTTGGTGTGGCCGGCAATGCCGACCGGCTGTGGAACAAATTGTCGGGTGGCGCTGCTTTGGCAGGCGCACAGAAGATTCTGATCCCGGCGGGTCGGCTGACCCGGTTGCTGGCCGGTGGTTTCACCAGCAAGTTTGCCGCTGACACTGCCTGCGCCGCTCTAAAGCGCTCTGGTCTCGCCTGTCTCGTCACGCGCCAATAGCTTGCCGCGAGCAGCGGCCCTGCTAAGCCTGCTTCCCTTGGGTCCCGGGAGGCTTGGCAAATATGCCGCAGGACGTGCCGATAGCTGACGGATCGACCAATCCCGCGAGCGAGCGGCTGATCAGCCTTGATTTCGTGCGCGGCATTGCGGTCATGGGTATCTTGTGGGCCAATATCATAGCCTTTGGCCAGCCGATGAGTGCCTATACCTACCCCGGCGCCTTTAACGTGCCGCCGGGCAGATTTTCTGATGCATTGTGGTTCGCCCAGATGCTGCTGATCGACGGCAAGATGCGCGGCCTGTTTACTCTGCTGTTTGGTGCTGGCCTGTTCCTGTTC
>JAHEAW010000170.1 GCA_024642545.1 Erythrobacteraceae bacterium | reverse complement strand
GGATCGACAAGATTGGCCGTGCAGCCGCTCGCCCGGCGATTGCCGGTGCGGCAGCCGCCACCGAAGTCAAAGGCTTCGTCGATGGCTATCTGCGGCGCGGCCAGACAAGTGAGATCAAATCGGTCAGCGGGCAGATGCCCGCTGATGGCGGCTATGCCGTGCCGCAGACGATCGATGCAATGATTGCCCGCGAACTGACCGAAATCAGCCCGATCCGCAGCATTGCCCAGGTCGTGCAGACCGGCAGTGCAGGCTACCGCAAGCTGGTTTCAACCGGCGGTACTGCATCCGGCTGGGTCAGCGAGACTGCTGCTCGGCCGGAAACCGATACACCGCAGTTTGCCGAAATCGCACCGCCAACAGGCGAACTCTACGCCAACCCGGCGGCCAGCCAGGCCATGCTGGATGATGCTGGCTTCGATCTGGAAAGCTGGCTCGCCAGCGAAATCGCGATGGAATTTGCCCGCGCCGAAGGAGCCGCCTTCGTCAATGGCAGCGGCTTCGACCAGCCGGAAGGCTTCCTCAACGCCCCCGCATCAACCGCGGCGGACGGTATCCGTGCATTCGGTTCGCTGCAATATATCGGCAGCGGCGATGCTGCTGGCTTCGGGACTGCG
This sequence comes from Erythrobacteraceae bacterium, assembly GCA_024642545.1. Taxonomy (GTDB): domain Bacteria; phylum Pseudomonadota; class Alphaproteobacteria; order Sphingomonadales; family Sphingomonadaceae; genus Allopontixanthobacter. Next base: position 2,202 of record JAHEAW010000170.1, on the reverse strand, counting down.
CCCGATGCCCGCCTGATTGATCTTGTGCATACGATGAAAGCGGGTCACCGTCAGGGGGCCAGCTTCGTCATGAATTCCGCCACTTTGGCTGAAGTCCGCAAGCTGAAGACCACCGACGGTGCTTTCCTGTGGCAGCCCGGCCTGGTCGAAGGCCAGCCCGACCGGCTGCTGGGCTATCCGGTGATCGAAGCCGAAGACATGCCTGATATTGCTGCAGGGACTTTTCCGGTCGCTTTCGGCAATTTCCGCGCCGGCTATCTGATTGCAGAACGCAGCGCCACGCAGATTCTGCGCGATCCCTTCACCAACAAGCCGTTTGTCCATTTCTATGCGACCAAACGCGTTGGTGGGCAGGTGCTCGACAGCGCCGCAATCAAGCTGCTCAAAATCGAGGCCTGACTCGTTCCCGTCTGTCCTTGACTCGATAGGGCAGACGGTTTCCGCGCCCGCGCCGCCGCGCATTCCCCTCCCAGCGTCAGAGCGGCGCGGGCGCACTTTCTTCCCTCCAATTACGGGAGACCGCCATGAAGCGGGCTATCGTCACGCCCGCCGTTCTGGCGGGCATTGCCCTGGACGAGCTGAAGCACTGGCTCTCCATCTCGAACCCATCCGAAGATGCGCTGCTGGGCACACTGCTACGCGGTGCAATCGACCTGTGCGAAGCGTTTACAGGCAGCATGCCGTTAGAGACTGAATGCGAGGAAATTCTTCCCGTAAGCCGCGACTGGCAAAGCCTTGCCACCCGTCCGGTGCATAGCATTACCGGGGTCGAGGCCATCCCTCGTGATGCGCCGCCTTATGCCCTACCGCTGGATAGCTATCAGATCGACTTGGGCGCTGATGGCTCCGGCCTGATCCGGGTCTCTCGCCTGGCCACTGCCAATCGGGTTGCGGTCCGCTTTACGGCTGGGTTGTCGCCGGATTGGGATGGTTTGCCCGAAGGGATCCGGCACGGGATTATCCGCCTGGCTGCGCATCATTATCGCAGCCGGGATGCCGCATCCAGTGCCCAAACTCCCGCCGCAGTTGCAGCGTTATGGCGGCCCTGGCGAAGGATGCGGATCACGTGATCAGTGCCACCATCCAGACCTCTGCGGCCAGTTTCGCCGCTCGCCTGACGGCCAAGGCTGATGTTTTGGCGCAGGTCGCTGCGGAAAATATCCGCCGCGAGCGCGCGCTTGACCCATGGCGCTGGCGCAGGCCGCAGTTGCTGTGGCCGCTGTTCGCTGCCTCATTCAGAAAGGGCCGATAACCAATGGAAACGCAAATCCGCAGCGCACTGGTCAATTGGCTACGCACTGCCCCTACATTGTCCGGCCTGCTCAATACAGTGGAAGAGGAAACCCCGCTCAGCATCAGCCCGCCGTGGTTGGGTATTGCCGCCAGCGCCTCAAGCGACTGGAGCACCAAGGACAGGCGCGGCCACGAAGTGCGGATCGCGCTGGAGCTGCACACCAGAGGCGATGGCATCGCCGGTGATGGCGCTCTGATCGGGGCGATCATGCGCCGGATCGAAAGCCTGCCCCACAGCCAGCCAGATTTTGATCTGGTGGCGTCCCAATTCCTGCGCGCACGCGCCGAACGCCGCGAGCTGAATGTGCGCGTTGTCCTGATCGAATACCGCTTCCGCTTGCTCGAAACCCAATCAGCCCTCTAATCCGGAGTAACCCCTATGACAGCCCAAAAAGGCTCCGCCTTTCTGCTCAAGATCGGCGATGGCGCACAACCGCCCGCTTATCAAACAGTCGCCGGCCTGCGCACCACGCAAATGTCGGTGAACGGCGATACAGTCGTCATCACGCATAAGGAATCGGGCGGCTGGCGCGAATTGCTTTCTGGCGCGGGCACTCGCTCAGTCTCGGTCGCAGCCAGCGGTATTTTCCTCGGTAGCAGCGCAGAGGCCGCCATTCGAGCGCATGCGCTGGCTGGCACAATCGACGATTATGAACTGTCATTTGAAGACGGTGAGAAGCTGCGCGGGCGGTTTCTCGTCCAGCGGCTTGACTATGCCGGTGATTTCAATGGCGAACGCAATTACACACTGCAGCTGGAAAGCTCTGGTGCGGTGCTACCTGCATGACCGCCACTGCCAACCCCCTGCGCGGTGAAGCAATTTTGATGATCGCGGGAAAGCCGCATCTGCTGCGCCCCAGCTTCACTGCGCTGGTCGCTGCCGAGGAAGAGCTTGGCCCATTATTCGCG
>JAHEAW010000085.1 GCA_024642545.1 Erythrobacteraceae bacterium | reverse complement strand
TCAAACACATATTCGCCCTGACTGTGGCCTTTGGCATAAGCGGGCAGCGCGCCGAGCAGCACTCCAGCCGTGTCTTCCAGCAGGATTGGCGCCGGATTCCACCCGCTGCCGGGGCCCACGCTCGCCGAATCTTCCATAATGGTCAGGAAATCATGGCTGACAAACGGGTTGTCTTTCCCGGCCAGCGCATCCCATGCGTCCCGCTCGACCGATCCGACCGAGCTTGCCACACGCGCAATCAGCGAGACATCGCTCACGCGCCGCTGGCCGCCTCAGATGGCGCAGCGCCAAGCCCGTCTGCTTCGGCAATTGGTGCATCGGCAAATTGCACCGCCAGTTGCCGCAGGTCAGGAGTGCGGACTGTCCAAGCCATCAGCGGCAGGCCGCGCTGGCGCTGCGCTGCGGCAAATTTGCTGGGCAAATCGCGAATATCATAGGCAAGGAAATCCGGCCGTGCGAGCCATAGCGACCAATGCAGCTCAAGCCTGCCCAGCAGGCTCTTCTTGCCTTCTTCAGTCACCACCAGGCCCCGCGCAGTGAGCGGCGAATGGACCGAAAACCAATGCGATACGCGCGGGTCAAAACTCATCACTCCATGCTTGCCCTGGTAACCCTCAAGCGCGCGGTGCACTGCCAGGCACAAGGGCCCGATCCGCATGTTCCGGCGGCTTTTTACCTCAATCAGGACCGGAACCTGCCCCGCGACCTGATCGAGAAAGCGTTCCAGCGTGGGAATGGTTCCGCCTTCACCAGTGAGCGTAATCCGCTCGATTTCTTCCGCTGTCCGGTCTGCAACCGGTCCGGTTTCCGCCGTCAGCCGGTCAAATTCCCAATCATGAAACACCACCGCGCGCTGGTCGGCAGTGCGCTGGACATCACATTCAATCCCGAAGCCCGCCGCAATCGCCCCGCCAAAGGCAGCCGGGCTGTTTTCCGTCACCGCAGCGCGGTGCAGACCCCGGTGCGCAAAGGTAGCGCCGCGCATCCACCCGACCCGCCGCGGCGCAGGGGCAGGGGCGCGCCATCGATCAATCGGATTCAAGAGCAAAGATCGCGTCCACCTCAACAGCAGCATTGAGCGGCAGCACGGGCACTCCGACTGCACTGCGGGCGTGACGGCCCGCATCGCCAAACACATCGACCATCAAATCCGACGCGCCGTTGATGATGTGCGGCTGTCCCGGAAAATCCGGCGTCGAACTGACGAACCCGCCCAGCTTGACCACCCGGGATACCTGATCGAGCGATATGCCCGCTGCCACCAGTTGCGAAAGGATCATCAAGCCGCAGGCACGCGCTGCCTGAATGCCCTGTTCCGGCGTAACATTTTCGCCCAGATGCCCGGTCACAAGTTCGCCGTCGACAAATGGCAATTGTCCGGAAACATAGGCCATGCTGCCGTGCACCACGACCGGCACATAGCTGGCCACAGGGGCGGCAGCCTTGGGCAGTTTGATACCCAGTTCCGTCAGGCGTGCTTCAATACTCATCGTGCATTCTCCTGCATCAGTTGTTCCAGCAGCCACGGGGTCGCTTCGGACCATTGGTCTATTCTGGCATGGGCATCACCTGCTGCATGCGCGCAGTCGATATGCGGTGCCAGCATGGGTTCGCCGCATAAGTGCAGCCGCCGGACCTGCGGTACAGCCTCAGCAGCAGATTTGTGATGCTGAGGCAAATCATCGATGAAAATTGCCCGGCTGGGGGAATATTCCTCGATAATGGCCGCCAGCGCGGGACCTTTCGGGCCTTGGTTGGTGAACACCCGGGCATGAATTCCGTGATCAGCCAATTGCTGCCGGCGGCGTTCCTGCCGTTCATCGTTGAGATTGGTCAGGATCACGACGTCGGCATGATCGGCCAGCGCATTAATGCCCTCAACAGCGCCCGCAATGGGGGTTTGCCGCCCCATTTCGCTGTCAAAAAACCCGCCAAGCAGCCGCCAGATGTCCTGCTGCCCAACCGGCTCTCCGCTGTCCTTCCAGCGCATGGCATTGGCAAAATCATTGCCCACCATCTGAAATTTCACTCCCTGACTTTCATCCAGCCAGTCGCGAAAGGGCGCCACCATATACAGCAGGACTTCATCACAATCGGAAATAATCAATGGGCGGTTCATCGAAGAATTCTCATCGGGCAAGGCTTTCATGGGCAGAAATCAGGGTGGCTGGATCGATATTCAGGGCATCGGCGGCGAGCATCAGATCGGGTTCATGATTGGCCAGAAATTCCAGCACCGCCGCCAGCACTGGCCGATCAGTCAAATTATCGCGCAGCACGTCCGGCGTCAGGCCGGTCAGCGACAGCAGCCGCTCAGCCCGGGCTGGATCGCCCAACACCCACGCCAGCGCGGATAGCGCCAGCGCGTCAGGATCGTCCGCGCGATGATGCGCTGCCTGCGCGGGGGATTGGGCGTGGTCGGTAATTGTCAGTGTCCTGCTTGGGTCATAAGGCGTGAAGGGTACACAGAAGGAACAGCCCCCATGCACCAGACAGATAGTGATGCTGCAGTGGCAAAGCGAATCCTTGTTGTCGAGGATAACGACCTGAACCGGAAATTGTTCTGCGATGTATTGAAATCTGCTGGATATGCAGTGGAACCGTGCGCCGATGGCGAGCTGGTGCTGAATTCAGCGCGCGCGTTTGATCCCGATCTGGTGATCATGGATATCCAGCTGCCCAATATATCCGGGATGGACCTGATCGCGCAGATGAAGCGCGATACCAGCCTGTCCAGCGTCCCAGTGCTGGCGGTAACCGCTTATGCGGGCAAGGGCGATGAGCAAAAGATCCGCGATGCCGGAGCGCAGGGCTACCTGTCCAAGCCGGTCTCGATCGGTCCGTTCATGCGCGCGGTGAAGGAATTGCTAGAACCCGCGCCATAACCAGCGGCCTGCATGGCCAACCCCTACAGCCAGTGGTGCAGCGCATATTCAGCCATATACACGCCCAGCGTGACAAACAGCCCGCCAATGAACATGCGATATGCCAGACCCAGAAAACGGTATTTGCGGCGCTGGAGTATTTGCCCGTTCTGGTAAATGTCATGCATCATTGCGCGAAACACCGCTTCATCGCTGGTCATTTGCGCCAGCACCCTTTGCATCCATTCTTCCTCGTCCAGTTCGGCGAAATGGCCAAAGAAAAGCGTATTGGGCTTGCCCACATCGCCCGCCCTTCCCGGTTTGGGCTTACCCACCGACGGCATCACCGCCATGACGGCGCACAGCGAGCTGAGGAAGGAAAACAGCGCCAGCAGTATCAGTGGCACCGAAATCTCGCTGGTCAATGACCGGCTGACCGACAGCGAAAAGACCAGAAATGTCGCGCCCATCAGGATGGATGCCTTGTGGTCGGCCATGCGTGAGAGCGTCAATGTGTTGGTCTGCGCCACCCGCATCATGTGGATCGCATGGGAGGAATAAGTATTCACTTTGGCGGGCAGAGCCGCGTCTGCGCCTGCATCTGCAACTTGGCCAGTTTCAGACTGGGCACCAAAATTTTCCTTGTCTGCCATCCCCCTGCTCCCATCTACAGCAAAGTCATTGCTCCTGATCAATTCACGGTGCGGGCTTGCCATCGGGGCTTGATCTTGACAAGCGACGCTGCAAGCCGCTTTTCAGCGTAGTTATCCTGCCAGGCTCCAGTCTGGCCCAACCTGGGATTGGAAATTGCCTTATGGACCGTGCCGCCGTTGAAAGCACAATCCGCCGCCTGATCGAACCGTTCAACAAGCAAGGCATCACGCTGGAAGATAGCAGTACCTTTGCCGGAGACCTGGAGTTCGACAGCCTGACAGTGATGGATTTCGTCGCCTCGATAGAAGATGAATTCGACATTATAATCAGCATGAACCAGCAGGCGGAGATCGAGAATTTCGGCCAGTTGGTCAGCGCTGTAGAAAAGCTGCAAAACTGATGATGGACCAGGGCACAGATCTGTTCAGCAAGTTTGATCCGCTGATTCAGCAGCGCCAGCAGCTGCTCGACGCCGGGATCGAGGATCCGTTCAGCCTGGTGATGGAGAAGGTCCTGTCACCGACCCGCGCCATTTGCAACGGGCGCGATACGATCCTGCTCGGCACGTATAATTACATGGGGATGACTTTTGATCCCGATGTGATCGATGCAGGCAAGCAGGCGCTGACCGATTTTGGTACCGGCACCACCGGCAGCCGCGTTCTCAATGGCACTTATCAAGGCCATAAGGAATGCGAAGATGCGCTGAAGGAATTTTACGGAATGGACCATGCGATGGTCTTTTCCACCGGTTATCAGGCCAATCTCGGCATTATCAGCACCATTGCCGGCAAGGGCGATTACATCGTGCTTGATATCGATAGCCACGCCAGCATCTGGGACGGCTGCGCGATGGGCAAGGCGGAGATCGTTCCATTCAAACATAATGACATCGAAGCAATGGAAAAGCGCCTCAAGCGCATTCCCGAAGGCGCGGGCATACTGGTCGTGCTGGAAGGTGTTTATTCGATGCTGGGCGATGTTGCCCCGCTCAAGGAAATGGTCGCCATCGCCAAGCGTTACGGTGCCATGGTGCTGGTCGATGAAGCGCATTCGATGGGTTTCATTGGCGAAAATGGCCGCGGGGTCGCCGAAGCCGAAGGGATCATCAATGATGTCGATTTCGTGATCGGTACCTTTTCCAAAAGCGTCGGCACAGTTGGCGGCTTCTGCGTGTCCAACCATCCCAAGTTTGAGATCATGCGCCTGGTATGCCGCCCTTATGTGTTTACAGCCAGCCTGCCGCCCAGCGTAGTGGCGACTGCCGCCACCAGCATTCGCAAGCTGATGCATGGCAGCAACAAACGCGCGCATTTGTGGGAAAATTCGCGCATTTTGCACGGCGGGCTGCGGAATTTGGGCTTCCAGCTTGGTACCGATACCCCGCAAAGCGCGATCATCGCGGTCATCATGCCCGATCTGGAACGCGGCGCGATGATGTGGGAAGCGCTGCTTAAGGAAGGGCTCTACGTCAATCTCGCCCGTCCGCCAGCAACTCCGGCCAATATGACCCTGCTGCGCTGTTCGCTGTGCGCAGAACATTCCGCACAAGAGGTGCAGACTATCCTCGGCATGTTCGAACGCGCCGGAAAAATCGTCGGCATCATCTAGCGTCAGATGGCCGCTTGCGCAGCAGCACATTCCTCGTCTGCTTGCGTGCCTTGGGGAAACACCGGCCAGGCGAGCTGCTGGCCCAGTGTTGCCTTGGGCAGGTTCTCGACGCCGTAGCTTTGCGGATAGGTCCGGGTGATCTTGGCTGTGCCGAACAGAACGTCCCAGAAAAACAGCAGATTGCCGAAATTGCCCTTGTACTGAACTGCCGGATCATGGGCATGGCGACCGTGATGCGCATGATGCGTCGCCGGGGTGGAGATGGTCCGTTCGACCACCCACATAACTGGTGACAACCATTTGATGGCGTAGAGCGGTTTGTCCCATGCAACATCGCTATGCGCGCCAGTTATGACCAGCAGCTTGACCACAATATACCCCGCATAAACCCAGCCAAGTCCGAGATAGATCAGCACACCGGACAGCCAGATGCCAGGCATAGTCATGTAATAGAACAGATTATTCCGGTATACGAGCCGGACACTCATATAGCGGGCATTGTGGTGAGCGCGGTGCAGATTGTAGAGCCACGAGACGCTGTGCGACAGCCGGTGCCACCAATATTGGGTCATGTCTTCGCACACCAGCAACAGCGCAATGGCAGCAAAGATATTGATATGCGCCAGCGCGCCTTCCCATGAAGGGGCGATAAATCCCATGATCGCTGCTGCGGTAAACAGGATTGCGGGCTGAGTGATGCCGAGCAAAACGACCGTGCTGACAATTTCAACCACACCGTCATCACGCGTCTGTTCAGCTTTGCCAAACAGATCAGAGCGCCACAGTTCCAGTAGCACAAATCCAAAATAGATGCACAAAATGGCGATGGTCGAAGCAGGCATGGCAATCTCTCTCCTTGTTGATCCTGCTGTTAGCAGTTAGAGCTGCTTCAAAATGTCCGAAACTTTACATTTGCAAGGGAATACCTCTTCGTCCGGCCGGTCGACGATTGCGCCGACACTGTTTGGGCGGCTGGACGATAATTTGCGCGCGCAATTGCGCAAAGCCGCGCCGCGCCGGAACTTTGCCGATGGAGCGATTATTCAGCAGCGCGGGGACACGCCCACTGGCTTCTGGCTGATTGAACAGGGCCGGGTCACGGTCGGACAATTTCTCGCCGAAGGGCAGTTTCGGGCTTTGGCAGCACTGGGGCCGGGGGATTCCTACGGCGAGCTGGCACTCTTTTCCGGGCGACGGCGGGTGGTGGACGCGGTTGCGCGCGGCACAGCTGAGCTGCTGTGGATCGACGGGGTGCGGTTCGAAGCGGCGCTGGCGCAGGACCCGGCGTCGATGCGCCGGCTGCTGGGCGCACTGGCAGAAGAATTGCAGGAAATGCTGGATGTGGTTGCCAGTTTGCGGCGCGGCACGGCCAACCGCCGCGTAGCCGCAATGCTTGCCAATCTCGCACATAACGGGAGCTTGGCGGCGCCAATTTCCATCAATCAGGATGAAATTGCCGAACTGGCGGGGGTAACCCGGGCCACCGTCAACAAAGCTCTGCGAGAATTGGAACAGGCGGGCCTGATCACGCGCGGTTATGGCAAGATCACAATTGCGGATATGCCAGCGCTGCAGAAGCTTTCGCTTCGGTAGGAGAAACCTTCAACCGATCTCCGCCTCGTCATTGAACAGCCACTGGGCCATCAGCACTGCCAAAAGCATTCCTACCATTTGCGCTGCGATGAAGCCGGGCACGTCGCGCGGGGCAATCCCGGCGAAACTGTTACTCAGACTGCGTACGATGGTGATCGCGGGATTGGCAAAGCTGGTCGAGGAGGTAAACCAATAGGCTGCGGTAATGTATAGTGCGACGCCCATCGGGATCGCTTCGGGGCGGCGGCGCAGCAGACCCAGGATTGTCAGCACCAGTCCGAAAGTGGCGACCAGTTCGCCCGTCCATTGCCCTATACCGGTGCGTGCCTTGGTCGAATATTGGAGGATCGGCAGATCGAACATCAGATGCACGGCAAAGGCGCCCAGTGCCCCGGACAGTATCTGGACGACAATATAGGCCGCAGCATCGCGCTGCCTCAATTCACGGCGCAGCGCAAAAGCAAGTGTAACTGCCGGGTTGAAATGCGCGCCCGAAATGGGTCCAAGCATAGCGATCATCGCATACAGGATTGCCCCGGTCGCGATGGTATTGGCCAGCAGAGCAATACCATTGTTTCCGCCCGACAGGGCTTCGGCCATGATGCCAGAGCCGATTACCCCGGCAAACAGGAAGAAACTGCCGACCGCCTCAGCAGTCAGCCGGCGCGAAAGAGCATAAGTCGGCATGACGGCTAGTTCGCAGGCATCGCAGCGGCGGTTACACAGGTGTCATGCGCCCCGTGGCCGCCGCTGTCGATCAGAGTGACCAACATGAACCCGCCGACCACGAACAGAATGAAACCGATCGTCACCAGCCCCAGATATTTGTCGATGAAGCGCTTGATCGGCGCACCAAACAGGCGAAACAACCCACCCACTATCATGAAGCTGATCGATCGGCTGACCAGGCTGGCAAGGATGAAGGTGACAAAGTTCATCCCGATGAAGCCCGCTGTGATCGTCAGCAATTTGAACGGGATTGGCGTGGCGCCTTTGATCATGATGATTTCTGCGCCATATTCGCGCAGGTAACAGGCGGCGACCGGAAAGCTCTCTGACATGCCCAACCAGGCAAGCAACTGCGTGCCGACCGTATCATACAGCGCATAGCCTATCGCGTAGCCGAGCACCCCGCCCGCGACAGAGGCGACAGTGGCAATCGCTGCAAAACGCAGCGCCTTTTTTGGTTCGGCGAGACACATCAGGCCCAGCAGCGGGTGCGGCGGGATGGGGAAGAAGCTGGCCTCGACAAAGGCAAACAGCGCCAGCCATCCTTCGGCATGTCGGTGGGAGGCCTTGGCCAGCGTCCAGTCGTAAAGTTTGCGCAGCACGCGGCCTCTCCTGAATTACCGCGCGGCGATTAGGGCAGCCGCCCTTTCCCCGCAAGCAAACTGTTACCGGCGACATTCCCGGACATAGAGAAAATAACCTATTTGGCACCTTTATGTTGACATCGTCACGCTCTTTGGTTAGAGAAACGGAACATCGCGATAGACCGATTCGAAACGGGCAGCCCAATGGCTGCCCGTTTTCGTATCCGGACCCCGCTGACGGAGCTTCCCTGCATGCCTCGTACCCCTGCGCGCCCATCGCCGGGCACCAATGCCAAGCCTGCGCTCAAGACTGGTGCGAAAGAACGCCTCAGCAACCAATGGCGCAGATTGTTTCTCGATTGTCTGGCAGAAACCTCAAATGTCAGCAAAGCGGCCAAGCGGGCAGGCACCAGCCCCAGCCGCGCATATAAGCTGCGCCGCCATGATGCAGAATTCGCGGGTCAATGGCGTACCGCTCTGCTTGAAGGATACGAGCATCTTGAGCTTGAGACACTTGACCGGCTGCGCCACGGAACAGCGGGCGCCGGACACAAATTCGATATCGCCAATGCGCTGCGCCTGCTGGCGATGCATAAGGAAACCGTCGCCCGCGAACGGGCCAGGCAGACCGATGGCGACGAGGCCGAGATTATCGCCTCGATCAATGCCAAGATCGAACAGATGCGCCAGCGCGAAAGCCTGATCGAAGACGATTTGAAGGCAGATACAGGCCGCGCCGATGGGTAATACAGGAATTGCAGGCTGGTTCGCCGGGCTGGACGGTAGTGCGAGGGCCTGCCTGGTCGGTGCATTGTCCGATCACGAACGCCGGGAATTTCGCTATTTGTGGGAGCTGTGGGCGCGCAGCGAACAACTCGCTCCGCCCGGTGACTGGCGCTGCTGGCTGATCTGCGCCGGACGCGGCTTTGGCAAAACCCGTGCCGGGGCGGAATGGGTCCGCCGGATTGCCACCACTGCACCTGCTGCGCGCATTGCGCTGGTGGGCGCATCGCTGGCCGAAGTGCGCGCCGTGATGGTGGAGGGTGAAAGCGGACTGCTGGCCGTTTCTCCGCCGCATCGCCGACCGCAATTTGAACCATCGCTGCGCCGCCTGACCTGGGACAATGGCGCGCAGGCTTTTCTCTTTTCGGCTGGCGAACCGGAAAGCCTGCGCGGCCCGCAACACAGCCACGCATGGTGCGATGAAATCGCCAAATGGGACATGGCGGCAGAGCGCGCGACGCGGGCGTGGGATAATCTGCTGATGGGCCTGCGCCTCGGCGAGCGGCCACAAGTGCTGGCCACAACTACGCCGCGCAGCGTGCCCCTGCTCCGGCGGCTGTTTGCCGATGTTGAAACGGGTGAAGTTAATCTGACGCGCGGGTCCACGCGTGACAATGCGCGCAATCTGCCCGCTGCCTTTATGCGCGAAATTCGCCGACAGTTCCTCGGCACGGCGCTGGGGCGGCAGGAACTTGACGGCGATCTGATCGAGGAAACCGAAGGAGCCTTGTGGAGCCGCGCCTTGCTGGAACGGTGCCGGGAAATGCAGCAAGCCAGTGAATATACGCGGATCGTGGTCGGCGTTGACCCGCCCGCGAGCGCGCGCGGCGATGAATGCGGCATTATCGTCACCGGGCTGAACGATAGCGGCCACGGCACGGTGCTGGCCGATTGTTCGATCGCCCATCCAACGCCCGAACGCTGGGCGCGCGCGGTGGCCGAAACGGCCAGTGCCTGGTCGGCCGACCGGGTAGTGGCAGAGGCCAATCAGGGCGGCGATATGGTCGCCAGCGTCTTGCGCGCTGCGGATATTTCGTTGCCGCTGAAGCTGGTTCACGCCAGCCGAGGCAAAGTGGCCCGCGCCGAACCGGTCGCCGCACTGTATGAAGCAGGCCGGATGCGCCACGCAGGCATGTTCGCCCAATTGGAAGATCAATTATGCGGCCTGATGGCGGGCGGCAGCTACGAAGGCCCCGGCAAGAGCCCTGACCGCGCCGACGCGCTGGTCTGGGCGCTGAGCGAATTGATGCTGGGGCGAACTGGGCAGCCGCAGATACGTTCTACCCTCTAGCCACCCTGCCAAACGAAGGATCGCCGTTTATCGGCGATAGATGATGATAAAATGCGCACGGCAATTATCCGATTTGTGCCGGGAGACAGATTGCACGGTTCACGGAGCCCGATGAACCGCCGCCGCATTGCGGCTGCCCTAACCTTGTCCCGCTCCGGAAGTCCATGATCGTGCACAAACTCAAGCTGTTTTACATCGCGGGGAAATTTCCAATATTGCTCAGGCGGAACATTGGCACCTTCCTGAAAGACAATCCATTCAAAGTCAGTCGGCCAAACACCCGCAATCGTCTCCGACTTTGACTGCAGCAGGCAGTGATCGAAGAATGAGATATTAGCTGACCCCATCCACTGGCTCATGCAACGGTCCAAATTTTCGGCCGCCTCATGACAGTTCTGCGGTCGCACCCTTGTGCAGCTCGAAACAAGTATAAGGCAAATCAGGGCGGCGGCGCT
>JAHEAW010000084.1 GCA_024642545.1 Erythrobacteraceae bacterium | reverse complement strand
GAGTGCCTATACCTACCCCGGCGCCTTTAACGTGCCGCCGGGCAGATTTTCTGATGCATTGTGGTTCGCCCAGATGCTGCTGATCGACGGCAAGATGCGCGGGCTGTTTACACTGCTGTTTGGTGCTGGCCTGTTCCTGTTCATGGAAAAAGCCTGGGCACGCGGCATTTCAAGGTTGCTCCAGTTCAGGCGGCTGGTCTGGCTGCTCGTCTTTGGGCTGGCGCATTACTTCCTGCTGTGGCGCGGCGATATTCTGGTGACCTATGCGGTGATCGGGATGGCCGCCACGCTTTGCTTGCGGTGGGAAGCGAAGCAGCAACTGGTGGCCGGTATCCTTGGCTATATAGTCGGCGGGATGATGCTGATCAGCATGACCGGCATGCCGGTGCTTATTGCTGAAAGCAGCCTTGGCAGTTCAGCCGCTTACACCGAAATGAAGGACGCAATCGCCGCGCAGCAGCAGCATGATCTGGCCGATGGGCAGCTGGAAACCCGCATCATCAGCAAGGGCAATTACCGCGAATTTGTCGCGCATAATATCTCTGCTCATGCAAGCGATCTTGGATCGCGGATCTATCTGGGCTTGCTCGAGACGTTTCCGCTTATGCTGATCGGTATGGCGCTTTATCGTTACGGTCTGTTTGATGGCGGCCTTGGCCGTGCAGCGATGTGCCGATGGGGCTGGATTGGACTGATCAGCGGCATGGTGCTGACTGTGCCGGTGGGCCTGTGGGCGCTGCGCGGCGGCATCACCTATTGGGGATCGTTGGCAGCGATTGTTGGCTTTAGTCATTTGCAGCGCTTGCCGATGATGCTCGGGCTGCTGGCGCTGCTGGTGCTGCTCGCGAGTCATGCGGGCGGGTGGCTGGGTCAGCGGGTCATTGCTGCCGGGCGGATGGCGTTTTCGAATTATCTGGGCACCACATTCATGATGGTGCTTGTTTTTCATGGTGGGGCGGGCGGGCTGTTCGGCAAGCTTGACCGGGGCGAACTCTATCTGGTGATGTTGGCTGCGTGGGTCCTTATGCTGGCCTGGTCCAGGCCGTGGCTCGCGCGTTTTCGCTATGGCCCGCTCGAATGGTTGTGGCGCTGCCTGACCTATGGGCGGCTGTTTCCGCTGCTCCGCTGAGCACTATTTTTTTGTGTCGTAGGGGTTCTTGTTGGCCTTTAGCACGACCCGTACCGGCACTGCGTCAAAACCCAACTCGCGCCGGATGCCATTGACCAAATAGCGTTCATAGCTGGTGGGCAGCATTTCCAGCCGGTTACCGAACACCACGAAGCGCGGCGGGCGCGTGCCAGCCTGCGTGATGTAACGCAGCTTGATCCGCTTGCCGCCGGGCGCTGGCGGCGGGTTTGCGGCCAGCGCATCGTCAAACCAGCGGTTGAGGCCGGATGTGGGCACGCGTTTGGACCAGGTGGCGCGAATATCGAAAGCTGATTGCAGCATCGTATCGAGCCCTTTGCCGGTCCGCGCCGAAACAGCAAACAGCGGCACCCCGCGTACTTGCGCCAAACCGTCATCAAGCGCGTGGCGAACTCCGTGGAACAGCCCGCTGGCATCCTCGGCAACGTCCCATTTGTTGATCGCAATGATCAAGGCGCGGCCTTCTTCCAGCACCTGACTGGCGATCTTCAGGTCCTGATGTTCAAGGCCCTGTGTCGCATCCAGCAGCAACACGACCACTTCAGCAAAGTCGATAGCCAGCCTGGCGTCCTGTACAGCGAGCTTTTCCAGCTTTTCAGTCACCCGGGCGCGCTTGCGCATTCCGGCAGTATCAATCAGGCGGATATCACGCGTGGCCCCTGTCTTGGGGTCTTCCCATTTCCAGTCGACCGCAATCGAATCGCGCGTGATGCCGGCTTCGGGACCAGTCAGCAGCCGGTCTTCGCCCAGCAGCCGGTTGATGAGGGTGGATTTTCCGGCATTGGGCCGCCCGACAATTGCCAGCTTGAGCGGAGCGGTCAGATCGTCCTCTTCCTCGATATAGTCTTCGCCTGCGGCTTCAGCTGCATCGCGCGCAGCGGCACGGGCAAGCTTTCTGGCTGCTTCAGCCTGCGCATCCTCCGCTTCGATCCGTGCTTCGCTTTCGCCAATGATCGGCCATAGCGCGCCAAACAGGTCGGAAATACCCTCACCATGTTCGGCGGAGAGCGGCACTGGATCGCCGAATCCCAGCGCGTAACTTTCGTAGATGCCAGGTTCGGCTGACTTGCCTTCGGCCTTGTTGGCAATCACCACCACCGGAACCTTCTGGCCGCGCAGCCACAGCGCGATTTCCTCGTCCAGAGTGGTGATCCCGGCGCGAGCATCAATCACTAACAGTGCGACATCAGCGCCGACCAGGCTGATTTCGGTTTGCTTGCGCATCCGGCCCGGCAGACTGTCCGGTTCATCATCTTCCCACCCGGCCGTATCAACGATGTTGAACTTCAGCCCGGCAATCTCTGCATCGCCGACGCGGCGGTCGCGGGTCACCCCCGGCTGGTCATCAACCAGCGCGAGTTTTTTGCCGACCAGCCGGTTGAAAAGCGTCGATTTGCCAACGTTGGGGCGGCCAATAATGATGACTTGCGGTAACATGTGCGCGCAGGTGGCCCTTATACCGTGACTTGGCAAGCGTAGAGCGCGACCTTCCAAAACAGGCCGTAAGCAGGCAAATCTTCGTTAACCATACATGACAAGGCAAAAATAACTGCGTTTCCTCCAAGAAAACCGGATGAAAGTTTCCGCTACGCTTTTGTCTTTTTGTGCCGTGCTGGCGGTTTCTGGTACAGCGTCAGCCAGATCGGTGGGTGATTTCACTGCCGAAAACGCTGATGGGGCCAGTCAGGAACTGCCCGCTTACGTAACTTGTGTGCCGTATGCCCGGCAAATTTCCGGGATCCAGATTTACGGTGATGCGGCGGGCTGGTGGTCTAAGGCCGAAGGGAAATACAGGCGCGGACACCTCCCGCGAGTGGGCGCAGTGATGACATTTCTTGCTACCCGCAGCCTGGTTCAGGGTCATGTCGCGGTGGTTTCCCGGGTGATTGATAGCCGCACTGTGCTGATCAGTCATGCCAATTGGTCGCCAATCAAGGGACAGCGCGGTCAGATCGAACGTAATGTCGAGGCGGTTGATGTCTCGCCGCACAATGACTGGAGCGCTGTCCGGGTGTGGTACGATCCGCTTGATGGGCTAGGCACGGCGGTGTGGCCCGTCGAAGGTTTCATTTACGCTGAGGGCAAGGGCGGGGTCGATGATTTTGCTCCTACCCGCCTTGCCGTTCGCACTTCAACTACGAATAGTAAATCTGCTCCTTTGACCGGCTTCAGGGCAGCTTTTGCTGATCTTTCGGTGATTGAGCCGCCGCTTAATTCAATGCGCCAGAGGCCTCAGTACATTGCCGAGGGCGTACCGCAATCAGACAGTTCGATTCGCCGCGCTCTGGCGCTATACGAACAGTAATCAGGCTTTCGCGACTGGCGGGCTTTCGCCCAAATCTTCGTACCAGGCTTCCACCGAACCATTGAGTTTGATGGTTAGCGGCTGACCCCGCCGATCCAGCGATTTGCCGGCCTGCACCCTGATCCAACCTTCGGAAATACAATATTCCTCTACATTGGTGCGTACCGCTCCTTTGAAACGGATGCCGATGCCGCGCCGCAGCTTGTCCTCATCAAACAGATCGCTGAACGGATTAACGGACAGCCGGTCGGGCGGAACATCATTGCCTGCAGGCGCTTGGGGTGTGTCAGTGTCACTCATGCGCGCCCCTTATTACCGCCGGACGCCTTGGGCAAGATCAGTCTGTTTGTGGCGGTGTTTCGGGTATAGCGGGCTGGATGCCTGGTTGGCCCGGATTGGGCTCGTCTGTATCCTCCCGGCCAGGCGGATATTCTTCCGGGGCAACCGGGTCCACCGTATCGCCATCATCGGGATTTACTTCATCGGGATGCTGATCGGGCTGCCCGCCCGAAGCATCGCTATATGAAAAAGTCATCGAAAGTTCCTCTCATGCGCTTGTCTATATCATATCTGCCCCCTTCCGCGCTTGCCCTTTTGCGCGCGGCCTTTTAAGGGCGCTGGCTTGTCCCGCGAGGTTCTCCACTTCGCGCGGGCTTCGTTTGGGCTCGCGGGCGTGGCGGAATTGGTAGACGCGCTGGTTTTAGGTACCAGTATCGTAAGATGTGGGGGTTCGAGTCCCTTCGCCCGCACCAATCGCCGTTTGTGACCGCCTGGGCTGACATTCGACGATACAAGATTTTAACAAGGTAAAAGTTGCACCTCATGCAGATCAAAGAAACCACGAATGACGGGCTGAAGCGCGCCTATAGTCTCACCATTCCGGCCAGCGATATCGCCGCGCGGATTGATGCCGAGGTGAAGAAAATCGCCCCGCAGGTGAAGATGCCCGGCTTCCGCCCAGGCAAGGTCCCGGCCAATCTGGTCAAGAAGATGCACGGCGACCAGCTTCACGCGCAAGTGGTCAATGATACGATTCGCGAATCGGTCGATTCGCTAATGCAGGAAAAGAAGCTGCGTCCTGCGATGCAGCCGAAGATCGAACTCGGTGAAGATTATGAGCAGGGCAAGGATGCCGTGCTCGATATTAGCCTGGACGTGCTGCCCGTTGTCGCAGCCCCTGAAATCAGCGGGCTGAAGCTGGAACGTCTGGTGGTCCCGGTCAGCGATACACAGGTTGATGAAGCGGTGCAGAACATCACGGATCAACAAAAGTCCTACAAAGACGCGCCCAAGACCAAAAAGGCAGGCGATGGCGATCAGTTGATCATCGACTTTGTCGGTAGTGTTGACGGGGTCGAATTTGAAGGCGGCAAAGCTGAAGGCGCGCCGCTGGTGATTGGTTCAGGCCAATTCATTCCCGGCTTTGAAGAACAGCTCACCGGTGTGAAGACGGGTGAAAAAAAGACCATCACAGTGACGTTCCCGGAAGATTATCCAGCAGAAAACCTGAAGGGCAAGGAAGCGCAATTTGCGATCACCGTGCAGCAGGTGAAGGTTGAAAGCGAAACCAAGGCGGATGATGAGTTTGCTAAGTCGCTGGGTCTCGAAGGGCTCGACAAGCTGAAGGAATTGCTGCGCGGACAGCTGGAGCAGGAAACCAATGGTCTGACCCGGACCCAGATGAAACGGCAATTGCTCGACCATCTTGCATCCGGGCATGATTTTGCTGTTCCGGAGGGCATGGTGGATGCTGAATTCGACCAGATCTGGGCGCAACTTGAGCAGGAGGCGGCCCGTGAAGCTGATCCTGAAGCAGCGCTGAAGGAAATCGAAGGCGAGCGCGATGATTATCGCCATATTGCCGAACGCCGCGTGCGGCTGGGCCTGCTGCTGTCTGAAATCGGACAGCAGAACGGGATTGAAGTTACTCAACAGGAAATGGCGATGCTGACGCAGCAAGCCGCGCAGCAATATAATCAGGAAGATCGTGATCGGTTCATGCAGTTTGTTGCAAGCGAGCCGATGGCCGCTGCTCAATTGCGCGCGCCGCTGTATGAAGACAAGGTCGTCGACTTCCTGTTCAGCAAGGCTGAGATCACCGAACGCGAAGTGACGCGCGAAGAGCTGGAATCAGCGATCGAAGCGGAAGAAACGGTTGTCGCCAAGCCCGCCAAGAAGGCGGCAGCAAAGAAGGCCCCGGCGAAGAAGCCATTGGCCAAGAAGGCTTCCGAAAAGGCGCCTGCTACGCCGAAAGAAAAGGCCTCTGCCAAGCCGGCGGCAAAGAAGGTTTCGGTAAAGGCCGAAGAAAAGGCGCCTGCGAAGGCAGCAACCAAAGCTGCTACAGCGAAGAAGCCAGCAGCCAAGAAACCAGCTGCCAAGAAGTAATCGGCAAACCCTCGTTATTCGCTCCCAATCGGGAACGCATAGCGAGGGTTAATCAGCTGGCTGCCACGGTTTGAAACTGGGAACCGGCAATTTGACACTGCGCGCCCGTTCGTAAACTGCACCAGCCTTCAGCACATCGTGATCATGCCATTTGGCGCTCATGATGGACAAACCAATCGGCAAACCTTCAACGGCACCCATCGGTACCGTCAGATGCGGATACCCGGCCACTGCTGCCAATGTGCCGCCGCCAATTCCGCCGCTGAAATGATCACCATTGACCAGATCGCTGGTCCAAGACGGGCCAGCGGTTGGTGCGACCAGAAATGCGACCTTATTGTCGGCCAGCAACTTGTCGATCCCTTCAGGGCCCGCCAGCCGGTAAGCATTTGCCCGGGCTTTCTCATATGCGGCGCGGTCTGTCGTAGTCTCAGCCTGTTCGAATATTGACTGGCCGAACCAGCGCATTTCCTGATCCGCGTGGGCTTTGTTGAAAGCGATCAGATCGGCCAGCGAGCGCGGCATGCCCTTGCCTGGCAGGCCTGAGAGATACTTGCCCATATCTTCGCGCAATTCAAACAACAGCGTTGTGAATTCATCACGTCCCATATCCGGGCTGGGCTTGTAATCCACATCGACCAGCACCGCGCCTGCGCTCTGCAAATCCTTCAGCGCCTGGTCAAACAGAGCGCGCACATCGGCGCGGCTGCCCACCTGGCCCCGCATCACCCCGATCCGGACACCTTTGAGCGAGGCCTGTTCAAGCCCGGCCGTAAAATCGGTCTTGTATTTGTCGGCATCGGCTGTCGCAGGGTCTGCCGGGTCGCTTCCTGCCAAAGCGGTGAGCAGCAGTGCTGCATCATGTACCGAACTGGCCATCGGCCCGGCGGTATCTTGCGAATGGCTGATCGGCACCACATGGGTGCGGCTGATCATGCCAACTGAGGGCTTGAAGCCGACCACGCCGTTGATACTGGCCGGGCATGTGATCGATCCATCCGTCTCGGTCCCGATGGCCGCCCATGTCAGCCCTGCGGCCACAGCAGCGCCGCTGCCAGAGGAAGAGCCGCAAGTGTTGCGATCTGTTGCATGCGGGTTTCTGGTCAGCCCGCCGACCGCGCTCCATCCACTGGTTGAATTATCGTCCCGGATATTGGCCCATTCGCTAAGATTGGTCTTGCCCAGAACCACACCGCCCGCAGCGCGCAGATTGGCGATCATCGGGGCATCGCGCCCGGTCATATTATCTTTCAGCGCAAGACTGCCTGCGGTTGTTGGCCACTCGCGCGTTTCGATATTATCCTTTACCAGCACGGTGCGCCCATCCAGCAATGTATCATGGCCCATCACCGCCTTCGCTTTGGCCTCGGCATCTGCATCATAGACAATCACCGCGTTGAGCTGCGGCCCGGCATCATCGAGGGACTTTATGCGTTCTACATGCATCGCTGCATCCTTGTCGCTGTGATGAGAGGAATGGGCTTGCCCCGGTGCTGCAAGGGCAAGGAGAGGGAGCGCAAGGAGCGCGAGTCTGACGGTCATAAGTTTCAACATGCCACTTTTATGCCGCAACGCAAGCCATGGAACAGGCGAAATCTGTGAAAAATACCCCCTTTCACAAGATGTAAAGTTAATGCTCTTGAACATCGCGCCGGAGATGGCGACATAGGTGTTTCAAAAGAGGCAAGAGGCAATTCCATGATCGATCTGTTGGGCAATTCCGGCGAAACATACGGTACGCAGGGCCAATTCACCCATGACCCTGTGACCGGTGCATTGGTGCCGATGGTGGTTGAGCAAACCAGCCGGGGTGAACGCAGTTTTGACATTTTCAGCCGCTTGCTGCGCGAACGAATTGTATTCGTTACCGGTCAGGTGGAAGATGGCATGGCTTCGCTGATTACCGCTCAGTTGCTGTTCCTCGAAAGCGAAAACCCATCCAAGCCAATTTCGATGTATATCAATTCGCCCGGCGGCGTGGTGACGGCGGGCATGGCAATCCACGACACCATGCAATATATCAAACCACGCGTTTCAACAGTGTGTATGGGACAAGCCGCGTCGATGGGCAGCTTCCTGCTCGCCGCCGGTGAACCGGGCATGCGCGTGGCGCTGCCCAATGCGCGGATCATGATCCACCAGCCCTCCGGAGGCGCGCGCGGCATGGCGTCCGATATTGAGATCCAGGCGCGCGAAATCCTGCGGATCAAAGCGCGGATGAATGATCTGTATGTGAAATATACTGGTCAGACATTGGCAGAAATCGAACGGGCGATGGACCGTGACACTTTCCTGGAAGCCGATGAAGCGATGAAGTTTGGTCTGGTGGACAAGGTTTTTGAAACGCGTCCGGAAACCGAAGAATCGGACGATGAAAAGGGATCGGGCGGCGCGCCAGAGTAAGCTGGCTCTGCTGCCAAGCCGGTGCCAATTTTGCTACTAGGCAGAAGTAGGCGGGTGACTGTAGCATTTCAGCAACCTTGCCGCTTCAGCTTGTCGTAAGGCAGCGGCGGTAAGCCCTAGATGTTGATTATCATGCATCCGGCGATAAAGTCGGGCGATTCCCTGCTACTTTGACTGGGGCAGGATTCGGGAAAACGGGATATGACCAAATTGAGCGGCACTGACTCCAAAAGCACACTTTACTGCAGTTTCTGCGGCAAGTCGCAGCACGAAGTGCGCAAACTGATCGCAGGGCCGACGGTGTTCATTTGTGATGAATGCGTGGAACTGTGCAACGATATTATTCGTGAGGAGACCAAAGCGGGTATTGCCGGTCGCAAGGAAGGAGATGTCCCGACCCCGATGGACATCTTCACCACGCTCAATGACTATGTGATCGGGCAAGACCGTGCCAAGCGCGTCCTCTCTGTCGCAGTACACAACCATTACAAGCGGCTCAAGCACGGCGGCAAGGCGGGCGATGTTGAACTCGCCAAGTCCAACATTCTGCTGGTTGGGCCGACTGGCTGCGGCAAAACCCTGCTGGCGCAAACGCTCGCGCGCACGTTCGACGTGCCCTTCACCATGGCAGATGCAACCACGTTGACCGAAGCTGGCTATGTCGGCGAAGATGTCGAAAACATTATTCTCAAGCTGCTGCAGGCAAGCGACTATAATGTCGACAAGGCGCAGCACGGAATCGTCTATATTGACGAAATCGACAAGATAACCCGCAAGGCAGAGAACCCCTCGATCACGCGCGACGTGTCGGGGGAAGGGGTGCAGCAGGCGCTGCTCAAGCTGATGGAAGGAACCACTGCCTCGGTTCCGCCGCAAGGCGGGCGCAAACATCCGCAGCAGGAATTCCTGCAGGTCGACACGACCAATATCCTGTTCATTTGCGGCGGTGCCTTTGCCGGTTTGGAAAAGATTATCGCTGACCGCCTGCAAAAGCGCAGCATCGGTTTTGGCGCGCATGTCGCTGATCCGGATAAGCGCCGCGTCGGTGAATTGCTGGAAAAGGCCGAGCCGGAAGATTTGCTCAAATTCGGGCTGATCCCTGAATTTGTAGGCCGTCTGCCAGTGATCGCCACTTTGCGCGATCTTGATATCGAGGCGCTCGTGCAAATTCTCAGCGAACCCAAGAATGCGCTAGTTAAACAATATGCCAAGCTGTTCGAGCTGGAAGATGTTGAACTGACCTTCACGCAAGACGCGCTGGAAACCATCGCTGAAAAGGCGATCTTGCGCAAAACTGGTGCGCGCGGACTGCGCTCGATCGTTGAAGGATTGCTGCTGGACACGATGTTCGACCTGCCCGATATGGATGGGGTGAGCGAAATCGTGATCGACAAGGACGTGGTGGAAGGCCGCAAGGACCCTGTCCGCGTCGTATCGGGCAAGAAAAGCAAGAAGGAAGAGGCAGCGTAATTTGCCCCCCTTCCAACTGGCGAAGGTCCTCCGTGTCGAATTCTACAAGCGTGACCAAATCACCAGCGATCTAATTTTCTGTGATATTACGCTGACCGATACGACGATCCAGGCAAACGAGGATATGCCCCATTGGGACGAGCTCATCCGCAAACTCGAATTCCTTGGCGGGTTTGATGTTGAATGGTTCAGCCAGGTCTCGCAGCCAGCATTTGCTAAATGCCGCTACGCCGCGTTCAAGAAGCTTCCTTAAATAAAAATCCCCGCCCGGCCCAATGAGGAACCGGGCGGGGCAGGGTCAGACGCAGCAGGGTGGGGTCACTGCGCCTTGGCTTGCCGGAGGAATTACGCCGGCAGGAATACACCATCTGTGACGTGGATGACGCCGTTTGACTGCATCACATCGGCCTGAGTGACCGATGCAGTCCGGCCCTTGGCATCGGTAATCATGACCATGCCGTGGTGGAGCATCGCCGTCAGAGGCTCGCCCTCAACAGTCGTCAGCTTGGCCATACCGCCGCCCTGCTTGATCATCTTGACCAGATCGGCAGCCGTCACGCGGCCAGCGACCACGTGGTATGTCAGGATCTTGACCAGCGTGGCCTTGTTCTCTGGCTTGAGCAGGGTTGCCACGGTGCCGGCAGGCAATTTATCAAATGCAGCGTTGGTGGGGGCAAACACGGTGAACGGACCGGGTCCGGAGAGCGTATCGACCAGACCGGCGGCCTTGACGGCGGCTACCAACGTGGTGTGATCCTTGGAGTTTACCGCATTTTCGATGATATTGCGGGTTGGGTACATAGCCGCGCCGCCGACCATCACAGTGGCTTCATGCTTGTGCATCATCATGGCATCACCACTGGTTGCGTAGGCTCCGC
>JAHEAW010000007.1:33316-41139 GCA_024642545.1 Erythrobacteraceae bacterium | reverse complement strand
TGTGGCTGGACGAGGGGTATCCTCTGATCAAGGGGACCAGGCGAAACGCAGGACCAGGCGATATCATGGTGCTGGTACGCAATCGGCGCAAACTGGCCGGACTGATCGTGGCCCGGCTTTATGCAGCAGGCGTGCCGGTTGCCGGGGTGGACCGGCTGCGGTTAGGCGCGCCGCTGGCTGTGAAGGATTTGATGGCCGCGCTCAGATTTGCAGTGCAGCCGCTTGACGATCTCAGCCTCGCGAACTGGCTGGTTTCGCCGCTGGGCGGTTTCAGTCAGGGGGACCTGCTAGAATACGGATACCGTCCCAAAAAAATCCGCCTGTGGGACCATTTGCGCCAGAGCAGCGAGCCTAAAGTCGTGGAAGCCTGTGATCGGTTGCGGGATCTGCTGCGGCTGGCGGATTTCGAATTACCGCAAGCCTTGTTGCAGTGGATGCTGGTTGGCCCGTGGCAGGGACGGCGCAAGCTGATCGCGCGGCTTGGCCGCGACGCGCATGATCCGATCAATGAATTGCTGAACGCTGCGGAAAATTACGCCGCTGTCCACACCGCCAGCCTGCAGGGCTTTATCCAATGGTTCGATGCGGGCGAGGGCGAGTTGAAGCGCGAAGCAGGGGCCAGTGAAGGGCTGGTCCGCGTGATGACCGTACACGGGTCCAAAGGAC
The DNA here is from genome assembly GCA_024642545.1 of Erythrobacteraceae bacterium. Lineage (GTDB taxonomy): Bacteria > Pseudomonadota > Alphaproteobacteria > Sphingomonadales > Sphingomonadaceae > Allopontixanthobacter. The sequence continues at coordinate 40,473 of JAHEAW010000007.1, read as the reverse complement.
TGCAATCGCCGATTGTGATTCTGGCCGATGCAACTGGCAATCCGGATGCTTCCATCAGACGCGATCTGGCGCTCGCAACAGGAGATCACACCGTTCCCGTTCCACCGCTCAAGAAGGAACAGAAGGTCGGGCCGCTCGCTGATGCTGAGGAACTGGCCAAAGCCGAAGAGCGCGAGGAGCATTGGCGCTTGCTCTATGTAGCCATGACCCGCGCTGAAGAGGCGCTGTTTATTGGCGGCGCTTTAGGCAAGCGGGAGCAAGAACCTGCTCCCGATAGCTGGTACGCACGGTTGCTTCCCTTATGCCAGGATAGGTGTGTTCCCGATCCTATCTGGGGTGAACGTTATGAACGCGGCGAACGTCCGGACCCTTTAGTGGGGACCGATGTTGAGCGCGCACGCGCGGCGCGAGCGGTGCCCGCTTGGGCGCGCACGCCAATTGGGCCGGAGCCGCGCCCGCCACGCCCATTTGCGCCATCCTCTGCAGGCAGTGAGCAGGGCGCTGATCCGCCGTTACCTCCTGATGCCTTGCGCCACGCGGCGCGGCGCGGTGTGCTGATCCACGCCTTGCTGGAACGACTGCCCGATGTCGCAATTGTGGATCGCGAGCATCTGGCGCGCGATTGGCTTGGGCGGCAAGCGCCTGATTTACCCAATAACATGCGCGAAGAGCTGCTAGGCTCTGCGCTTCTGGTTCTGCAGACTGATGATTTCGCGGATATTTTCGCGCCCGGCGCGCTGGCTGAAGTGCCGCTGGCGGCAGTGGTTGACGGTCAAGTGATTGCAGGGATTGCCGATCGGCTTCTGATTACGCCAGAGCGCGTGACTGTGGTTGATTTCAAGACCGCCCGACGTCCGCCTGCATCGCTGGAGCAAGTTCCGCGGCCGGCACTTGCGCAAATGAGCGCTTATGCCGCCGCACTGGCGCAAATTTACCCTTGCAAGACGATTTCGGCAGCGTTGCTTTATACGCAGACACCGCGTCTCATCGAAATTCCGGCGGCAATTCTGGCGCAGCACAAACCACAATTGTCCCCTGCGCAGGAAAGCTTTTTGCCGCTCCCGCTTGAGTGATGGCCAGCACGTCTTAGATAGGGATCATCTACACAGGAGATTTATTATGGCGACCATCAATGTCACCGACGATAGCTTCAAGGCCGACGTGCTCGATTCGGGCAAGCCAGTGCTCGTCGATTTCTGGGCTGAATGGTGCGGACCGTGCAAGATGATCGCGCCAGCGCTGGAAGAAATCAGCGAGGAATTGGCCGATAAGGTCACCATCGCCAAGATGGACATCATGGAAAACACCGGTATCCCGGGGCAGATTGGTGTGCAGTCGATCCCGCTGATGGTGCTGTTCAAGGATGGCAAGCCGGTTGCCCAGAAACTGGGTGCCGCGCCCAAGGGCCAACTCAAGGGCTGGCTTGAAGGCGAGCTTTAAGCAGCCGCCCCGATCCGCGCGGCAAGGTCATGCCACAAGGCAGGGCTTGCCGCGCCGATCAGTCCGACTCGTTCGGGCTCATCTACACGGTATGGTGATCCGTCGAGGCGAGCGCATTTACCGCCCGCCTCGTTAAGCCACAGTGCCCCTGCTGCATGGTCCCAGGCCAGTGTCCGCTCAAAAATCGACACATCGTTGATCCCCAGTGCAAGGCGCGGATATTGTTCAGCCGCGCAGCGCGGAATGTCGACCAAGGTGTAATTCGGAGCAATGTGACTTTTCATTGTTTCGCGTTGTTGCGGGTTCATGAACAGGGTGGAGATTGCCACCACGGGCTTGTTTTTACCTGTGCTTTTGGCGACCAGCTTGTCCTCGCCGACATAGGCGCCTCTGCCGCGCCGGGCTGTGCACAAGCGGCCGGTCAATACATCGTAGATCCACGCGGCATGAGCCTCACCGCCTGATGCCATCGCGATCAGAATCCCAAACGGCGGCTTGCCGTGCGCAAAATTATGGGTGCCGTCGATCGGATCGACAATCCAGCAATCTCCGTTCAGCCAAGTCAGCACTTCGGGATTTGCATGGGCAGCTTCCTCGCCAACAACAGGGAGCCCGGGGATGATCCGGGCAAGTCCTTCGGTCAGCATTTTCTCGGCCAGTCTGTCGGCCACTGTCACCAGATCATCGGGCGCCTTGCTCTCAATCTGGGCTGCCGAAAGCGTTTGATAATGAGGTAGAATGGCTTCAGTGGAAACTTTGCGCAGGAGGCCGAGCATTGCATCTTGCAAGGTGCCATCGGTCACGAGCGATAGTCCGCGTTAATGTCGATATAGCCATGCGTGAGATCGCAAGTCCACACGGCCGCGCTACCGATGCCGAGGCCAATGTCGACTTCGATTGCAATCTCCTGACCCTGCAAATGCGCAGCAACTGGTGCTTCATCATAATCGGCGACTGGCTGGCCATTTCGTGCAGCCCAGATGCCGCCGAACCCAATCGACAACTTGTCTCGGTCAGCAGGCTCGCCCGCTTTGCCGACAGCCATGACAACTCGGCCCCAATTGGCGTCTTCCCCGGCAATTGCCGTTTTGACGAGCGGGGAGTTTGCGATTGAGAGCGCGATGCGGTGTGCACTCTCATCAGACAGTGCTCCGTTGACCCTGATTTCGATGAATTTCTGCGCGCCTTCACCGTCGCGGACTACCAGGTGAGCAAGTTGGCGGCACACATCGTGCAGAGCTGCTGCAAAGGCATCTGCACCCGGATCATCAAAACTGGTCAGCCGCGCATTTCCTGCATGTCCGGTAGCAAAGGCCAGAACAGTGTCACTGGTCGATGTATCGCTATCGACCGTGATGCATGAAAATGTCTGCTGATTGCTTGCCGAAAGCAATTGCTGCAGAAATGCCGGATCGATTGCGGCATCGGTAAAGATATAGCCGAGCATGGTCGCCATATCAGGTGCGATCATGCCGCTGCCCTTGATAATCGCGGCTAATTCAACTCGCTTTCCGGCTACCATGGCTGATGCGCCGGCGCCTTTGGCAAAAGTATCGGTTGTTGCGATGGTTTTAGCTGCATCCTGCCAACTGCACGGTGTGGCCGCAACTGCCATCGCCACCCCGTCGCGCGCTTTGCCGAGCGGGAGTGGCACTCCAATGACCCCGGTTGACGAAACGAACACTTCGCTTGGCCGGCAGTCGAGATGGTCTGCCACTTGCGACATGATCTGTTCAACCGCTTCACGCCCGCGATAGCCGGTGAAAGCATTGGAATTGCCTGCATTCACAATCAAGGCGCGTGCGCGGCCAGATTGCACTTGCTCGCGGCCCATTTCGACTTCGCTCGACGGGCAGGCGCTGCGCGTGAACACACCAGCAACCGCAGTTCCCTCGGTAAATTCGGCATAGGTGAGGTCACACCTGTCCCAATCCTTATACTGCGCCCGCGCAATGCGCAGCGTCACGCCGCCGATCGCAGGCAAATCGGGAAAGGGCAGGGCGAGGGGCGAGCGGGTCAGGTCCATAATGCGGCATCGCATATCGCTGCGGCAAGCGCACGACAATGATGAGTTGCAGGTTTACCAGCACGGCGTTCATATCTATAGCTTTACTGTACATAATTACCCTTTTATTTCATTGCTTTGTTTGGGACTGGTTGCTTCCGCCGCCTCGGCACCTGCTGGGCCAACGAATTCGGATGCCAGTCAACGGAGGGCGGACGAGGCAAAAAGTGAATCGGGCAAGAAATCTGGGGCCGTTCCGATCGACCCTGGCAGTTGGGTCATGGCCGCGGACTGGTTCGACATAGCGCTGCGTTCCAATGTCGAAGGCATTGTCTCATTTCTGTGAGGGATCGAACCATCAGTTAAAGTCTCTCGCTGCGAGATCATCGCTGGCAGTGGGACAGAGGACCTTGATAAAACTACCTGTAAGTTGATGGTCGAGCGAAAGCGATTCAAACCCGCCAGAGATGCCAAAGCCAAAGCTGTTGCTGGCACATTGTTCAACCAAGTGCGTTGGCAAATTCCCAAAGGCGATTGGCGAAAGACTTTAGCTGCGACAAGCTTGGCAACGTTGAGCCGATTCTTGATGAAAACGGGATCCCCCAGCGCAAACATGTCCCGATTGTTACCAGCGTAACTTATGAAGATTTGCCGTCAAAATAACCAAGTGATGGACTAATGAAGACCTAGGCACTATCTGACCGGTCAATGTTACGCCGATTGCTCACTTGTCTTGCCGTCATAACGGGTCTCGCTGCGGTTGGCGCACCTGCCAATGCAGCGGTCTTGTCAACGTGGAGCGAACAGGTTGGTGCGGCGTCCAGTGCCCAGCAGCCCGGACAGACAGTCCAGCGTGAATGTGCCGCCCAGCCAGTGACAAGCACATCGAAGACGGTCAAGGCCGCTGATTGTGCCAATAGCAAGCCGGTCGTGATCTTCATTCCGACCGTCCAGATCGGGTCGGACCGCTCGCTGCAATAACGCGGCTTCTCTATTAAGCTGGCAAACTACAGGCTTTCCTCGCCATGATGCGCAGGTTGGCCGATTTTCTTTCATTTGACTGGCATGTCCAGAATTTCAGGCCCGACAGGACCCTTTTCATGATCAACACCTTCGTCAAATCCATCTTTGGTTCGTCCAACGACCGTTACGTCAAATCGATCGGCAAGATTGTCGATAAGGTCAATGCGCTGGAAGAACAGATCAAGGCGCTCAGCGATGCAGAGTTGCAGGCGCAGACAGCCAAGTTCCGTGCCTGGTTGGAAGACGGCAAGACGCTTGATGACATCATGCCGGAAGCTTTTGCCACTGTGCGAGAGGCGTCCATTCGCGTGCTGGGCATGCGCCATTTTGACGTTCAGCTAATTGGCGGCGTGGTCCTTCATCGCGGCGAGATTGCCGAAATGCGCACAGGCGAAGGCAAGACGCTGGTGGCGACGCTTTCGACCTACCTCAATGCCATTGAAGGCAAGGGCGTACACGTCGTCACGGTAAATGATTACCTGGCCAGTCGCGATGCTGAATGGATGGGGCAGCTTTACAAGTGGCTTGGCCTGACTGTCGGTGTGATCGTGCCCAACCTGGGTGAACAGGAGCGGCGCGAGGCCTATGCGGCGGATATTACCTACGGCACGAACAACGAATTCGGCTTCGACTATCTGCGCGACAATATGAAGCATGAACGCGGCCAGATGGTCCAGCGTCCGTTCAATTTCGCGATTGTCGATGAAGTTGATTCGATCCTGATTGACGAAGCGCGCACCCCGCTGATCATTTCTGGCCCGACTGAGGACAAGACCGACCTGTATATTGCGATCGATCAGATCGTGAAGCAGGTCGATGCCAGCTTCTACGAAGCGGATGAAAAGACCAAGAACATCAGCTGGACTGAAGACGGTACAGAAAGGATCGAACAGATGCTGGCCGCCACGGGCCTGCTTGAAACCGATAACCTTTATGATGTCGAGAACACGCAAGTGGTGCATCATCTCGACCAGGCGCTGCGCGCGAATATCATGTTCAAGCGTGATACTGATTACATCATCAAGGACGAGAAGATCGTCATCATTGATGAGTTTACCGGCCGTATGATGGACGGCCGGCGCTGGTCAAACGGGCTTCACCAGGCGGTTGAAGCCAAGGAAGGCGTCAAGATCGAGCCCGAGAACCAGACTATGGCTTCGATCACTTTCCAGAATTATTTCCGCATGTATCCCAAACTGTCAGGCATGACCGGCACGGCTGCGACCGAAGCGGCAGAATTCTGGGAAATCTACAAGATGAATGTGGTCACAATCCCGACCAATGTCCCGGTTCAGCGGATCGATGAAGAAGACCAGTTCTACAAGAATACTGAGGACAAGTTTAAAGCGATTGCCAGGTCGATTGCCGAGAAATCGGAAATCGGCCAGCCTGTGCTGGTTGGCACGGTGTCGATTGAAAAGTCTGAACTGCTGTCGAAATTCCTTGATGATGAAGGGGTCAAGCATTCGGTTCTGAACGCTCGTTTCCACGAAAGCGAAGCCCATATTGTGGCGCAGGCAGGGCGACTTGGGGCAGTAACGATTGCGACCAATATGGCCGGTCGTGGCACCGATATTCAGCTCGGCGGTAATGTCGAATTTCGTGAGAATGATGAACTGGCCGATATGCCCGACGGGCTGGAACGGGACGCTTCCTTGGCTGCAATCAAGGCAGAAGTGAAGGCTGAGCGGGAGAAGGTTCTGGCAGCAGGCGGATTGTTTGTGCTGGGCACTGAACGCCATGAAAGCCGCCGGATCGACAACCAGCTGCGCGGCCGCTCTGGCCGGCAGGGTGACCCGGGCCTGTCACGTTTCTACCTGTGCCTGGAGGATGACCTGCTGCGAATTTTCGGGCCGGATACTTTGTTCAGCCGGATGATGAATTCCAACCTTGAGGATGGCGAGGCAATCGGTTCGAAGTGGCTATCCAAAGCCATTGAAACGGCACAGAAAAAAGTTGAAGCACGCAATTACGATATCCGCAAGCAGGTTGTCGAATATGATGATGTGATGAATGATCAGCGCAAGGTCATCTATGAGCAGCGCGCTGAGATCATGGACAGTGAAGCCGTTGATGATGTGGTGGTTGATATGCGCCACGATACGGTCAACACGCTGGTTGGCGAAGCCTGCCCCCCGGGATCATACCCCGAGCAGTGGAACGTCAGCGGCATGAAGCAGCGCATTGAAGATGTGTTGGGGGTAACGCCACCAATCGATGACTGGATGCAGGAGGATCACGTCGAGCCAGAGATGATCGAGGAACGGCTACAAGCGATCACTGATGAGATCATGGAAAGGAAAATCGCCGCTGCGGATACTGGAATTTGGCGCAAGGTTGAAAAAAGCATCCTGCTTGAACGGCTCGATTATCACTGGAAGGAACACCTCGCCACGCTCGACGCGCTGCGCCAGGTTGTGTTCCTGCGTGCTTATGCGCAAAAGCAGCCGATCAACGAATACAAACAGGAAGCCTTTGGCCTGTTCGAACGGATGCTCGAAACGCTGCGCGAAGATGTGACCAGCATTCTGCTCAAGAGCGAACTGCGCATGGCCCCGGTCGAACAAAGTTTGCCCGATCTGCCCGATTTCCTGACCGGCCATATCGACCCGCTTACCGGGCTCGAAAATTCAGCCGATGGCGATGGTTCGGATTCGCAAGGGGCCATGTTCGGCTCCTTTGCCGGTTC
>JAHEAW010000007.1:9145-33306 GCA_024642545.1 Erythrobacteraceae bacterium | reverse complement strand
GGACCCGGCGGAGCCAGTACGGACAACCCCTTTGCAGGCATGGAAATAAGCCGCAATGCGCCGTGCCCCTGCGGCTCGGGGAACAAGTATAAGCATTGCCACGGGGCGGTAGCGTAGCTGCGCGCCGCCCGTTCACCCGGGAGGACGGATCATGCGCGGCCGAGAAGGCGAGCCATAAATCCGGGCTGCGGTGCGGATTTGATCGGTCCATTCTTCATGTAACGCAAGCTCGCGTCGCGGTGCGGACGCGGCATGGTCCAGCTGTCTGGCCGGCTTGATCGGTAGGTTAGCTGAGACATGATCCAAACTCCCTCTAACAAGAGGGCGATCATGCTGCCTCAAACAGGTTTCGCCAGAGTGACCTGAACCCGTGTTCCAAACCGGGAAACCACCCGCAAAGAGTGTTAATCGACTTGCAGAGACATGTTTTCAAAGGATCAGGGGAGGTTTGGCGCAATTGCGAAAAGAGTGGCTCCCCGAGTTGGATTCGAACCAACGACCAAGTGATTAACAGTCACCTACTCTACCGCTGAGCTATCGGGGAACACTCATTCCTGCCGTCTATTACAGGCAGGAGAGGGCCTATATGCAGCGCAGAATCGTTTGGCAACCCTGTGAATCGCCCGATCGCCAGATCACCCCCTCAGACCACGAATTGTTCAGCAACGATCCGCTCGTCCAGAGAATGCCCAGGGTCAAACAAGAGCGTCAATTCCTCGTCCCGCGCAATTTCGAGCGAGACTAGCGCTATATCGCGTAGCTCCTTCTGGTCAGCGACCGCGGAAACCGGTCGTTTGTCCGAATCAAGCACGCGAAAGGTGATCCGGCTTCGATCTGGTAAAATGGCACCGTGCCACCTGCGCGGGCGAAATGCTGAAATCGGTGTCAGCGCCAGCATTTGCGAATCAAGCGGAAGGATCGGACCGTTTGCGGATAAATTGTAGGCAGTCGAACCAGCCGGGGTTGCGACCAACACGCCGTCGCATACCAGTTCCGGAATGCGGACCTTGTCTCCCACCGATACTTCGATCTTGGCGGTCTGGCGTGTCTCTCGAAGCAGCGATACTTCATTGATAGCATTGAACTTGTGATGCGCGCCGTCCTGCGTGACAGCATCCATGCGCAGTGGCGCGATGGCGATCTGGCGGGACTTGTTGATCCGTGAGAGGAATTTGGCGCGGCTGCGCTGCTTGTTCATCAAGAAGCCCACGGTGCCGAGGTTGAGACCATAGGCAGGGATTACGCGGCCTTTATCGAGCATGTGATGCAACGTTTGCAACATGAAGCCGTCACCGCCAAGCACCACCACCACTTCCGCTTCTTCGAGCGGCACCCAGTCGAGCAGGTCGCGCAATTCAGCTTCCGCTTCGCGCGCCCGCTCGGTATCTGACGCCACGAGCGCCAGCCGGGTAAAATCATGTCGGTCAGTCAGCACCACATCCCCCGTTGCCATGACGCATAGCATAAAGGCTTACCTATGGAGCACTATGCCGTTTGGCAACGTATCTGACAAAGTCACCTATGGGTAAGGGTTTGGCGCTAGTCTGATCAACATGGAAGGCATCGGCCAGATCACAAACGCTAATGCGCGCGACTCTCTGACCGGATTGGCCGGTGCATCAGCCGTGCGTGAACGCTTGATGTGCTGGCATGACCAGGCCGCGATGAGTGACCTTCCTGCGCCGGTCCATGTGATGCTGCTGGGCCTTCGGCGGTTCGACACTGTCAATCTGGCCTATGGCGAGGCTGCTGGGGACGGTGCTTTGGTGACTGTCGCGCAGCGAATTCTACATTTTTGCGATGATGAATTTGAAGATGGCGACTGGATTGCGGCACGGATTGGCGGCGGCAAATTCCTGCTGGCCGTGCATGAAGCTTGCAGCCGCGAACGTTGGCAGTGGCTGGCAGAAGCGCTGGCAGATGCTGTCGCTTTGCCGATAGCCGGGCTCGATCAGTCGGGGACTTTGCGACTTTGGCCGCGCGTCGCCCTCTTGCGGGCCATGCCCGGCGAAAGCCCGCAAATGATTTTCGACCGGATGGGTGAGGCGTTGGAACTGGCGCGTGAACAGCACGGTAAGCGGGTGGTCTGGGCTGATGGAAATATTACTCCGCGCGGATTGCCCAGCGCAAGGCTGGAAGCCGACTTGCTCGGTGCGCTTGATCGCAATGAAATCGAAGTTCTGTATCAGCCGCAATACAGCCTGCCCGATGGACGTCTCTCGGGCGCAGAGGCACTGGCAAGGTGGCAGCACCCGCAACTGGGCCGGATCGGTGCCAGTGCACTTTTCGCCATTGCCGAGCGAGCGGACCATGTTGCGCAGCTTTCCCGCCGCATTGCCCAACAAGCGCTGATGGCAGCAGCACATTGGCCCTATGCAGCACGCTTGTCGCTCAATGTAACGCCCGCCGATCTTGCCGCCGCCAGCTTTGCCGAAGAACTGCAACTGCTGATCGATTATGCGGGATTTGCGCCTGAGCGATTGACGCTGGAGATTACCGAACATGTGCTGCTGACCGATCTTGAACGATCGGCTGCCATGCTCGCGGGCCTGCGTGACGTGGGCGTGCGAATTGCACTTGATGATTTTGGGGCGGGCTTCTGCAATTTCAGCTATCTCAAGATATTGCCGCTCGATTATCTCAAGCTCGACCGGGCGATGATCGGCGGTATTGAGACAGGGCCGAAGGACCTGGCAGTTTTACGTGCGATCATTGCCATGGCCAAGGCGCTTGGTCTGGAAATCATTGCGGAAGGCATTGAGACCGAAGCACAATGCGACCTGATTGCCCGCGAAGGCTGTGACTATTTTCAAGGCTTTCTACGCGCCGCTCCGTTGGTGCAGGCAGAATTCCACAACCTTTTGCAGACGACTAGGGCTGATTAACGATTTGCGGCTTTCTGCGCAATCCGGCCAAGGCCCTTGGTAAGCTGGAACAGGCCATTCAGGCGGGAAACCGGATCGTTCCAGACACGATTGATCACCAGCTTCATGTCGGGCCGCAGCTTGGCAGTTCCGCTCAAACGGTCAACATAAGCCAGCAAGCCTGCTGGATCGGGGAAATCATCCTTGTGGAAGCTGACCAGCGTGCCGCGTGCACCCACATCGATCTTGGCGATATTGGCAGTGATCGCCTGATGCTTGATCTCAATCAGCCGAATGAGATTGGTGGTGGCTGGCGGCAGCGGCCCGAAGCGGTCGATCATTTCGGCCGCCATTGCTTCAATTTCAGCCTTGTCGGTCGCATCGTTTAACCGGCGATAAAGTGCCATACGTACCGCTAGATCAGGCACGTAATCATCCGGGATCATGATGGGCGCATCGACCGTTATCTGCGGACTGAGCCCCTCTCGCTCGCGCTCAAGATTCATATCGCCTGCCTTGGCCGCCAGAATGGCATCCTCCAGCATCGACTGGTAGAGTTCAAACCCGACTTCGCGGATATGGCCCGACTGTTCATCGCCGAGCAGATTACCGGCACCGCGAATATCGAGATCGTGGCTGGCAAGCTGGAAGCCGGCTCCCAGACTATCGAGATCGCCAAGCACTTTGAGCCGCTTTTCGGCTATTTCGGACAAGACCCGGTCGCGCAGATGGGTAAGATAAGCATATGCGCGGAGCTTCGATCGGCCCACACGGCCGCGCAGCTGGTACAATTGAGCAAGGCCAAACCGGTCAGCGCGATGGATGATGATCGTATTGGCGGTTGGAATATCCAGCCCGCTTTCGACGATTGTGGTCGATAGCAGCACTTCATATTTGCGTTCGTAGAATGCGCCCATCCGTTCCTCCACCTCGGTCGGAGACATCTGGCCGTGGGCGCTGATCGCCTTGATTTCGGGCACGTTCTCGCGCAGCCATTCTTCCACTTCGGCCATATCGGCAATGCGCGGCACAACGATGAAGCTTTGTCCGCCGCGGTGATGTTCGCGCAGCAGCGCCTCGCGCATCACCATATCATCCCATTCCATCACATAAGTGCGCACCGCCAGCCGGTCCACTGGCGGCGTCTGGATGGTGGAAAGTTCGCGCAGCCCGGCCATCGCCATCTGCAAGGTTCGCGGGATCGGGGTTGCGGTCAGTGTCAGCACATGGACGTCGCTGCGCAGCTGTTTGAGCTTTTCCTTGTGAGTCACGCCAAAGCGTTGTTCCTCATCGACAATGACCAAGCCAAGTTCCTTGAACTGCGTCGACTTGGACAGGATTGCGTGAGTGCCGATCACGATGTCCATCGTGCCCGCCGTCAGCTCTGCGCGAGTGTCGGTCATTTCCTTTGCCGGGACAAGGCGCGACAAGCGGCCGATTTTGAGTGGGAAACCGGCAAAGCGTTCGGCAAAATTGCTGTAATGCTGACGTGCGAGCAGAGTGGTGGGAGCGACTACTGCCACTTGCTGCCCGCTCATGGCTGCAACAAAAGCAGCCCGCAGCGCGACCTCTGTCTTGCCAAAGCCAACATCGCCGCACACCAGCCGGTCCATTGGCCGGCCGCTTTCCAGATCGGCCAATACGTCAGCAATTGCGCGGTCCTGATCGTCGGTCTCTTCCCATGGGAAACGTTCGACAAATTGGTTGAAGCTGGATGGGTCTGCGCTCAGTACCGGCGCCTTGCGCAGCGCCCGCGCAGCAGCAGTTCGCAGCAATTCGCTGGCAATTTCGCGGATCCGTTCTTTTAGCCGCGCACGGCGGCGCTGCCATGCCTCGCCGCCCAAACGGTCAAGCTGAACGAAGTCCTCAGACGAGCCATAACGTGAGAGTACTTCGAGGTTTTCTACCGGAATGTAGAGCTTGTCCCCGCCTTGATACTCCAGCATCACGCAGTCATGATCGCTCTTGCCGACCGTGATCGGTTCCAGCCCAAGATAGCGTCCGATGCCATGATCGGTATGGACCACCAGATCACCCTTATTAAGCGCGGACAGCTCAGCCAGAAAGGCGTCTGCATCTTTGCGCTTCTTCTTGCGCCGGACCAGCCGGTCACCCAGAATATCCTGCTCGGTGAGCAGTTCCATCTGGTCATTGGCAAAGCCGGTCTCGAGCGGGAGAACCATCGCGGCAACTTTGCCCTTGGCCGAAAGGCCAAGAGCTTCTTGCCAGCTTTCCGCCAGAGCGATTGTCGTTCCGGCTTCTGACAGGATTGAGGCGATGCGCGAGCGGCTGCCGGCCGAATACGTGGCGAGCAAAGGCCGTTTGCCTTGTTTGCCCAGCGCCTGAAGGTGGTGCGCAGCAGCACTGTAGATATTGTCACCACGTGCACGCTCGGGCGTAAAATCGCGGGCTGACGAAAATCCGAAATCGAGCACTGTTGCGCTCTCGGGCTCGGCAAAGATACCGCTGCGATGGATTGGCCATTGCCGTAAGGCATCGGCGAATTCGCTTTGTGTCAGGTAGAGCGCATTTTCGCCGAGCGGGCGGTAGCTACCGGCTTTCTGCCCCGCAGCGTCCTGGCGGTTGCGGTGGTAATCGGCTATATCGGCCAGCCGTTCCTCGCCCGCGCCGATAGCACTGTTATCAATCACGATTGTATCGCCGGATGACAGATGCGCGAACAGGGTAACCAACTTGTCCTCAAACAAGGGCAGCCAATGTTCCATCCCTGCTTGCCGCCGCCCTTCGCTGACGGATTGATAAAGCGGATCGCCGGTTGCCGCCGCGCCAAACATTTCGCGGTAGCGCGAGCGGAATCGCTTGATTGTGTCTTCGTCCAGCAGAGCCTCGCTGGCGGGCAACAACAGATGCTGGTCAATCACGCCGGTGCTCATCTGCGTAGTTGGGTCAAAGACCCGCAGGCTTTCAAGTTCGTCACCGAAGAAATCAAGCCGCAGGCCCTGTTCCAGACCTGACGGGAATATATCGACAATCGACCCGCGCAGTGCATATTCGCCTGCATCAATCACGGTATCGGTGCGCGAATAGCCTTGGCGTTGGAGCAACGAGGACAGGCTGGCGTGTCCGATTTCGGTACCTGGTCGGAATAGCCGAACGGATTCGCGAATGCGGAATGGTGACAGCACGCGTTGCAGTACGGCATTGATGGTTGTCACCAGCAGTTGCGAACCCGGCTTGCCACTTTGTAGCCGATGTAGCGCGGCCAGACGGCGGGCACTGACCGACAGCGCCGGACTTGCCCGGTCATAAGGCAGGCAGTCCCACGCTGGAAATTCGATAACTTCCAGCTCGGGCGCGAAGTAGTGGGCAGTTTCTGACACTGCCCGCATCGCTGCATCATCGGCGGCAATGAACACTGCTCGGCCCTTTGCCGCGCGGGCCAGATCAGCCAGCACCAAAGGCTGCGCCCCGCGTGCAACCGAGGCCATTGTGAGCGGCGTCTTGGCCGTCAGGATTCGCGAAAGATCGGGCATTTCAGGGTCAAGCATCGGGCGCAACGGGGGTTCCCGTCAGCGCGGAATATCCACATAGTCGAGCCGCATCATCAAATCCATCTGCGGTCCGGCGACATGATCGGGCACCGGCTGCGTTTTCAGCGCCCAAGCCATGATATCGACATCTTCTTCTTCGAGCAGAGCTTCATACCAGGCCAGCTCGGTTTCATCCCATGCGGCATGATATCGATCGAAGTAGCCGCCGATCATGTAATCGGCTTCACGGGTGCCGCGATGCCACCCCCGAAATTTGCAGCGGGCGATGCGGGTTTCGAAGGTCAAACTCTGGGGCATTGGGCGCGGGTAGGGCACTCGCCATTCCTGCGCAAGCGGCTATAGAAACGCAATGCGCCCCGAAGTCCTCAATTCCCTGTTTGCTGAAGTCGACAGCTTCGACGGGGTTGGGCCAAAAGTGAAGAAGCCGCTCGACAAGCTTGGCTTGACGCGGGTGCGCGATGTGTTGCTGCATTTGCCCGAACGCTTCGTCACGCGCCGCGCGGTGACCAGTCTCGACGATGCGGGCGAAGGCGAACAGATCGTTCTTGCGCTGACCCCGGTCGAACATCGCGTAAATCGCAGCGGGCGCGGACCATACCGGGTCCTGGCGCAGGACGAGAGTGGCAATATCTGCGCGCTGACATATTTCGGCCGCGCGTCGTTCACTGCCAAGAAACTGCTTCCGGTGGGGGAAAAGCGCTGGGTTGCCGGGCGCCTCGACCGTTATGGCGATATGCTGCAGATCGTCCATCCCGACCATGTCCTGGCAGAAGGCAGTGAAACGCTCGGACGGCTGACCGAGCCAGTCTATGCCTTATCCGAAGGGCTGACTCAGCCCAAAGTCGCTGCGCTGGTGGAGCAGGCAATCACCCGGTCGCCCGATTTACCCGAATGGATCGAACCGTCTCAACTGGCGCAGGAAGGCTGGCCATCCTGGGTAGAGGCGATCAGGCAGGCTCATAAGAGTGAGAATCCGGCGTATCGTGACCGGCTCGCTTATGACGAACTGCTCGCCAACAGTCTCGCGCTGTTGCTAGTGCGAGCAGACAACCGCGCCCGCAAAGGTCAACCGCTTAAGGGCGACGGATCAATGCGCGCAAGATTACAGCTACCGTTCCCTTTGACTCGTGCGCAAACGCGCTCAATCGGCGAGATCGAAGGGGATTTACAGCAGGATGCGCCAATGCTGCGGCTTCTGCAGGGTGATGTTGGCGCGGGCAAAACGGTGGTTGCGCTGGAAGCCATGTTGATCGCGGTCGAAGCAGGGGCGCAAGCGGCCTTGCTCGCGCCGACTGAAATTCTCGCACGGCAGCATTTTGAAACGCTCCGCAGCCTCCTTGCGCCAACGGGCGCTGAGGTTGCGCTTCTAACCGGCCGAGACAAGGGAAAAGCTCGAGAGTCGATCTTGATGGGGCTGATGGACGGGACTATTCAGATGGTCGTCGGCACGCATGCGATTTTTCAGGATACTGTCCAATACCGCAATCTTGCGCTGGTGGTAATTGACGAGCAGCACCGTTTTGGCGTTGCCCAGCGGTTAATGCTGGCCGGCAAAGGCAAGCGCACTCCTCATACATTGGCGATGACCGCAACCCCGATTCCGCGCACGCTGACGCTGGCCCAATATGGCGAGATGGATGTTAGCCGCCTTGATGAAATGCCGCCCGGCAGGCAGGCTATCGACACACGCGTGGTCACGCAGGAACGGCTTGCCGACGTGATCGAAGCTGTCGGGCGCCATATGGCGGCCGGACAGCAAGCTTACTGGGTTTGCCCAATGGTCCGGGAAAGCGAAGGCGATGACATTGCCGCTGCTGAAGCGCGCTTTGCCGCTGTGCGCGAACGGTTCGGCGATGCGGCGGTGCTGGTCCACGGTCAGCTCAAGCCCGAACTCAAGGACGCAGCGATGGAACGTTTCGCCTGCGGCGAAGCCAAGCTGCTGGTTGCGACCACGGTGATTGAGGTCGGGGTGGACGTGCCAGCTTCCACGCTCATGGTAATTGAGCAGGCTGAGCGTTTTGGTCTGGCCCAGCTTCATCAGTTGCGCGGGCGAGTCGGGCGCGGGTCAGAAAAATCGACTTGCCTGCTGCTGCGCGGGCCGACCTTGTCCGAAACCGCACGCGAGCGGCTTGCACTGATGCGGCAAACGCAAGACGGCTTTCTGCTCGCGGAGGAGGATTTGCGACTCCGTGGCGGCGGAGAATTGCTCGGCACGCGCCAATCAGGTGATACACCGTTCAACCTCGCCACTCTGGAACAGATCACCCGGCTGTTGCCGCTGGCGCATGATGATGCGCGGCTGCTGATGGAACGTGATGGCGGTTTGACCGGGCCGCGCGGTGATGCGGCGCGTATTTTGCTCTATTTGTTTGAACGCGACTGGGGCGTGCAGATGCTGAGGGGCGGTTAAAGCAGTCGCTGAGTCAAGGTTTTGGCGCCGATTATCACATCATTCCACGTATCGACAAAATTATCTTTCCCGCCATACCACGGGTCGGTCACTTCCGTACCTTCACGGCCTATGACAAGGTCCATCAACATCACGATTTGCGCTGTGCTGCACGTGGGCCGGACGTGCAGGATATTGCGCATATTGGATCGGTCCATGCCAATGATCCAGTCAAAGCGGTTAAAGTCAGTCTGTTCGATCTGGCGGCCGCGAAGGTGGGAAATATCGATGCCGTGACGGCGGGCCTCGGCGATACTGCGCGGATCAGGCGCAGAACCCACATGATAGGCAGCAGTCCCGGCAGAATCCACTGTTACTGGCAGGCTGGCTTCGGCGGCAACTTTGCGCAGAGCTGCCTCTGCCAAGGGCGAACGGCAGATATTGCCAAGACATACAAACAGAACTGCCGGCACCGTCTTCAGATCATGGTCCGAGCTGCCTTTTGCGGGCCTGGCATAGTGCCTGCCTTCAAACCCAGTGCATCGGCCAAGATCGCGCGCACGTCCACTTTTGCTCGCAACCGGGCACACAGCAAGGCGGTGCCGCTGATTTTGCGCTGGACAAACAAGGTGTCGGCCGGCGGCAAATGCCAGCTTGTGCGGTCAGCGGCAATTGCCATCCCGTCATCACGCAGCGTGCCCACAAAAGCCCGATCACCGAAATCAAACGGTCCCTGCCGCCGGAATTCTTTCAGGATCACCTCGGTCATGTGCTCCACCTTTGGGCGGTGGCGCAGCAGCGCGGCTTCATTCATGAAGCCTGCGGACAAGGAGGCATCGATCACTTTCTGCGCATCATCGGACATCGCTGCGGTCAACAGATCGCGGTACGATCGCGCAACTTTGGCAGTGACTGCGCGCGTTGCGCCAAAATCGAGCAGAACAATCCGCCCGCTGTCCTTCTGGTACCGATAATTGGCAAAATTGGGGTCAGTCTGCATCACCCCAAAGGTAAAGAGTTCCTGCGTCACAAGCATGATAATCTGCTTGGCAACATCATCTCTGGTCGCTTGATCGGCGGTTTCCAGTGATTCGATCGGCACGCCCGGCTCAAAGCTCATCGCCAGCACCCGGTCACGGGTCAGCGTTTCATCCAGCGCAGGCACGACGAACCGATCGTTCCCGGCAAGCCGCTGGGCATAAAGCTGCATTTGCTGCCCCTCGCGCCGATAATCGGCTTCTTCGTGCAACTGTACTTTGGCCTCTTCCAGCAACGGGCGCAGGTCAAGCTGGGTGGGAAGCAAGCTGGTCATGCGAAGCAAACCGGCAACATTATCAACATCGGCGTCAATGCTCTCGCGAATGCCTGGATATTGCACCTTGATCGCCAGCACGCGGCCATCTCTCGTGACGGCGCGATGGACTTGACCAATCGATGCCGCGGCTATCGGCCGCATGGCGAAATCCGAAAATTGATCGCGCCAGTTTGCGCCCCATTCCGCCGTGAGCATCTTTTCGAGCTGGCGCGGGGGCATGAAATTGGCGGCATCGCGCAAACTGGCCAGAATGGTTGCCAATTCGCGCGGCAACATATCGCCCGCGTCCATCGAGATCATCTGACCCAGCTTCATGGCTGCGCCGCGCAAATGTGACAGACGGTCCGCGAGGCGCAAGGCATTGCCCGGGGTCAAGATCATATCTTCCAGTTTGGGCAATTCGCCGCTCAGCAAACGGCGGGTACCTTCTGCCATCATCCCGCCCACAATCCCCGTAGTCAGCCTGCCAAACCCGGACAGGCGCGACAGGCGTGAAGTGGGTACCGCGCGGTGCCTCGTCGGGCGCGCAGCAACAGGGTCTTTGTCATCAGGCATAAAGCCACTATGGGGTCTGTCATGTCAGGGGCAAGCGAATTGGACAAAAACATCGGAGTTTCCGTTCGCAGGCTCGGCTATGCTGGCCTGCTGCCGCAATTGGCGGCGCTGGCGCTGGTGATGTCGGGCAGCGAATGGCAGTGGATCGCACTCGCCAGTGCTTATGCTTATGCGGCGTTGATCTTCAGCTTTCTGGGCGGTGTGTGGTGGGGGCAGGCCATTGCGCTAGGCCAGCCCGAGCCTCGGGCACTGGTGGTTGCAGTGTGCCCAAGCCTGATCGGCCTCGCCTTGTTCATTCCCTGGACGCTGGGTTGGGATTGGCCCGGGCCGGCGCTGTTGTATCTTGGGCTGCTGATTGCGCTTTCGCCGCTGGTCGATCGCTGGCTGGCGCTGGGCAATCACGCGTGGCTGCTGCTGCGCTGGCAATTGTCGCTGGCGCTCGGTTTCATGACAATGCTGCTGGGCGTATGGTCAATGATCTAGGCTGCAATTTCAGCATGTTGGTCGGGGAGAGAGGATTCGAACCTCCGGCCCCTGCCTCCCGAAGACAGTGCTCTACCAGGCTGAGCTACTCCCCGACCGGATGCCAACCGCCAGCGCAAGGCGCGGGGCGGGTGAGGCAGAGGCGGCGCTATAATAGGGCATCGGCAGGGTGGCAAGCGGGCAATTGTCCGTCTAGACTTTGGCTATGCACAGCCCTGCGATTCTACCTGATTCCTCTCAGCCGGTTCACCCTGAGGAGCAATATCTTGCCCTTATGCGTCAGATTTGGACCGAGGGCAGCGAACGGCGTGACCGGACCGGTGTTGGCACGCGTTCAATCTTTGGCGCAATGCTGCGGTTTGACTTGGCAGGCGGGCATATGCCGCTGCTCACGACCAAGCGCGTTTTTTGGAAAACCGCGACGCGCGAGATGTTGTGGTTTCTGACCGGCAATACCAATATCCGGTCGCTATGTACGCAAGGGGTGGAAATCTGGACCGACTGGCCGCTTGAACGCTATCGGAGGGAGAGTGGTGCGACGATCTCGCGCGCGGAATTTTCTGCGCGCATTGTCGCCGATGCCGATTTTGCCTTGCAGTGGGGTGATCTTGGTCCGGTTTATGGCAAGCAATGGACCGACTGGCCGACATATGAAACTGACGGACAGGGCGGCTACCGCAAAGGCGCCGGAATCAATCAGGTGGCCGAAGTGGTGGAAACGCTGCGCAGCAATCCCGTTAGTCGGCGGCATATTATCGAAGGCTGGAATGTCGCGGAGCTTGACCAAATGGCGCTGCCGCCGTGTCATAAGACTTATCAGTTCCACGTTGCGGAAGGGAAGCTCAATTGCGCGCTGTATCAGCGCAGCTGCGATGTTGCATTAGGCCTGCCGTTTAACCTGTGGTCCGCGGCGCTGCTCCAGCGGATGATGGCCCAGCAGACCGACCTGGAGCCGGGAGAGCTGGTCTGGATGGGCGGCGATACGCACCTCTATCTCAATCATGAGGTTCTCGTTCGCGAGCAATTGCAACGGGAACCAGCCGGTGCACCGCGGCTCGAGATTGTGAGGCGTCCCGCGTCGATATTTGATTATCGGATCGATGATTTTACGGTTCATGACTATAGCCCATACGGGGCATTGAAAGCCCCGATTGCGGTCTAGTCTGCGCTCCTTGACGCGCGAGCACCTTTGAAATAAAATAACTCGGTCTTAAAAGATTGCGTCTTACACCGGCGAAGTTTCTGGGAGAGCCCCTATGGCCGACAGGCCCGACCAAGCGACTAGCAAGGGCAGCAACAAGCCTGCATTGCAGCTGCATGTGCCTGAACCGAAATACCGTCCGGGCGATAAGGCAGATTTTTCCTATCTCGCAATATCCGAACCCGGCGCGCAGCAGCGCCCGGATGAGGTGTGCCACCCGTCGGAAACCATTGGACTGACGCAGGACCTGATCCGCGTGCTGGGCGATGATAATCTGCCGCATGGGCCGTGGGATCCCAAACTTGATGCAGAAACGCTGCGTACCATGCTGCGTAATTTTGCCATGGTCCGCGCCTTTGATGCGCGCATGTACCGCGGTCAGCGGCAGGGCAAGACCAGCTTCTACATGAAATGCACCGGGGAAGAAGCGACCAGTATCTCTGCCGCGATGGCATTGGCTTCAGACGATATGGTGTTCCCCAGTTACCGCCAGCAGGGCATTTTGATCATGCGCGGCTATCCGCTGGTGGAAATGATTAACCAGATCTATTCCAACCGGGGCGACAAACTAAAGGGCCGCCAGTTGCCGATCATGTATTCGAGCCGCGACCATTCCTTTTTCTCTATCAGCGGCAATCTGGCCACCCAAACCCCACAAGCGGTTGGTTGGGCCATGGCAAGCGCGATCAAGGAAGGTAGCCGGATCGCGGCAACCTGGGTAGGGGAAGGGTCAACCGCAGAAGGCGATTTTCATTCTGCCTGCACCTTTGCGGCGGTGTATAATGCACCAGTTATCCTCAATGTTGTCAACAACCAGTGGGCAATCTCCAGCTTCTCCGGTTTTGCCGGTGCGGAGCGGACCACCTTTGCTGCACGCGCGATGGGCTATGGTATCGCCGGCCTGCGGGTGGACGGAAATGACCCTTTGGCGGTCTATGCGGCGGAACGCTGGGCCGCCGACCGTGCCCGGGCCAATGGCGGACCAACCCTGATTGAGCATTTTACGTATCGCGCAGAAGGGCATTCGACCTCTGACGATCCGAGCGCTTACCGCTCCGCGCATGAGGGCGATGAATGGCCGCTGGGCGACCCGGTCAACCGGCTCAAGAAGCATCTGATTGCGCTGGGTGAATGGGACGAGGAGCGGCACGCGGCCATGGATCTGGCCTGCGCTGAAGAGGTGAAGGCGGCGACCAAGGAAGCTGAAAAGAACGGCATTCTTGGCCACGGGTTGCACCATCCATTCCACACTATGTTCGAAGATGTGTTTGAAGAACTGCCGTGGCATCTGGAGGAACAGGCCGCACAGGCCATCCACGAGCGGGAGGTCAAATGGCCGGAGGGCAGGGCCCGATGACGATGCAGGAAATCAAGGGTCATGCGCCGGTGATCACGCAAGATACGCGCCGCCTCAACATGATCGAGGCGATCAACGACGCGCTGGCGATCATGCTGGAGCGTGATCCTGATGTGATCATCCTGGGTGAGGATGTCGGCTATTTTGGCGGGGTATTTCGCGCCACCGCCGGCCTGCAGGACAAATTCGGCAAGACCCGCGTGTTTGACACCCCGATTTCGGAATGCGGCATCATCGGTGTTGCGGTGGGGATGGGGGCTTACGGCCTGCGTCCGGTGCCTGAAATCCAGTTTGCCGATTACATTTATCCGGGGCTCGACCAGCTGATCTCCGAAGCGGCGCGGCTACGCTATCGTTCGGCGGGTGAATATATCGCACCGCTCACTGTCCGTTCGCCCTTTGGCGGCGGCATTTTTGGCGGTCAGACACATAGTCAGAGCCCGGAAGCACTGTTTACGCATGTTTCAGGTCTGAAAACTGTGATCCCGTCGACCCCGCACGATGCCAAGGGGCTGCTGATCTCTGCAATTGAAGATAATGATCCGGTGATCTTTTTTGAGCCCAAGCGGATCTATAACGGCCCATTCAGCGGCTTTTACGACAGGCCGGTTGAGCCGTGGAAAAGACACCGCGATAGTCAGGTTCCCGAAGGCTATTACAAGATCCCGCTTGGCAAGGCACGCTTGGTGACCGAGGGTGAGGCGCTGACGGTGCTGACCTATGGCACGATGGTGCATGTGGCTGAGGCGGTCTGCGCAGACAAGGGTGTGGACGCGGAAATCCTCGACCTGCGCACGCTGGTGCCGCTCGATATCGAAGCAATCGAAGCATCAGTGGCCAAAACCGGCCGCTGCCTGATCGTGCATGAAGCGACACGAACATCTGGCTTTGGCGCTGAATTATCCGCCTTGGTTACAGAACGTTGTTTCTATCATCTCGAAGCCCCAGTTGAACGTGTTACGGGTTTCGACACTCCCTATCCGCATAGTCTCGAATGGGCCTATTTCCCCGGCCCTGTCCGTTTGGGCGAGGCAATTGACAAGATTTTGAGCGAGTAACCGCGATGACCCGTTTTACATTCAACTTGCCTGACATTGGAGAAGGTATTGCCGAGGCCGAAATTGTTGGCTGGCATGTCAAAGTGGGCGACCGGGTCCAGGAAGACGATCAGATTGCCGATATGATGACCGACAAGGCAACGGTCGAGATGGAAAGCCCGGTTACAGGCAAGGTCATCGAGATTGCTGGCGAGGTCGGTGATGTGATTTCAATCGGCGCCATGCTGGTGGTGATCGAAGTTGAAGGCGATGGTTCGGGCAATGAGGCCGAGGAAAGCGCAGAGGCCGCCGAGGTAGACCCGAGACCGGCGGCCCAGCCCGCGAAGGCGGTTCCCGAGCAGGCGGTTCCCCAGCAGGCGGTTCCCCAGCAGGCGGCACTCCCAGCAATGGATGAGCCTGAACCTGAGTCCGCACCCGACGAGGTATCTGCACATGTGGCTAACAAGAGCGAAGCTAAAATTCTCGCATCACCTGCTGTGCGCAAGCGCGCGCGCGAGCTTGGGGTCGATCTGGCCGAGGTGAAAGCCGCAGCCGATGGCCGGGTGCGGCATGCCGATCTGGACGCATTCCTGTCTTACAATGGCGCAAGAGGCTTTGCTTCACCAGGCGTGGCGCGCGCAGACGAGCAAATAAAGGTCATCGGCTTGCGCCGCCGCATTGCCGAAAACATGCAGGCCGCCAAACGCCATATTCCGCATTTCACTTATGTCGAGGAATGCGATGTTACCGAGCTGGAGCGGCTTCGCGCGCAATTGAATGACGCACGCGGCGCCAAACCGAAATTGACCATGATGCCGCTGCTGATCTGCGCGATCTGCAAGGTTTTGCCTGACTTTCCGATGATTAATGCGCGCTATGATGACGAAGCGAATGTGGTAACGCGGTATGGTGCAGTGCATCTTGGAATGGCAGCGCAGACAGACAATGGCCTGATGGTGCCGGTGATCCGCGATGCGCAGGCACGCAATCTTTGGCAGTTGGCGAGCGAGATCAAACGGCTCGCCGGTGCGGCGCGCGATGGGACTGCGAAGTCATCTGAATTATCGGGCTCTACACTCACGCTGACATCGCTCGGGCCGCTCGGCGGAGTTGCGACAACGCCGGTCATCAACCGTCCCGAAGTGGCTATCATCGGGCCGAACCGGATTATCGAGCGGCCTATGTTCGTGCCTGACGGGATCGGCGGCGAGCGGATTGAAAAGCGAAAGTTGATGAATATTTCGATCAGCTGCGATCACCGCGTGGTTGACGGTTATGAAGCTGCAAGCTTCATTCAGGAAATCAAAAAGCTGCTGGAACACCCGGTCCTTATTCTGGCTGACTGACGGTCAGCGAACGACAGCGCTATAAACAATGCGTTTTCGGCCTTGCGCTATTTCATGCCGGGGGATGCGCCAGCGTAGCTGGGTCACATCTTCAGGTGAGACTAGCCGCGTGCCGTAGGCATCCGCGATCTGCAGTTCGCCAAGTTTACCCCAGCTGCGCCCGTTATCGGGTGAAACTTCAAGCGATTCCTCGCTACTGTCGAGAAACGCGAGCTTGCGCGGGACAGCGCTGGCAACCGTAATATCAGCCACGGGGTTCTGGGCCTGCCATTCGACCATCAACACGACTCTGTCACCGCGCCGAAGCATTTGCGCAGGTGCAATAGTGCGGGCCGCAATGCCGCCGGGTGCGTCAGTCACATGTTCCACAAACACGGCGCTGGCGCTGGCCAGCGTTGTCTGTGCAGTTGCTGGGCAAGCCAGTAACGCAGCACATACACCTGCGATAATACCAAAGCGCATTGTCTCATCCCTGTTGATCGGCACCAAGCTGGAGCTTGCAATCGTATCGCATCAAGGGACAAAAATATGGTAAACACGCAGCTAAAATTGAGCGGCGTAGAGGCTGCAAAAAAAGTCACGCTTTGCGCCGCTGTTCGGCGTTGACAGTGCAGGCCCGCTCCACTAGTTGCGCGGCTTCCCAAGCGGCCCACGGTCGTTTGCGCGGGTGTAGCTCAGTTGGTTAGAGCGCCGGCCTGTCACGCCGGAGGTCGCGGGTTCAAGTCCCGTCACTCGCGCCATTTGGGCGGCAGGCCATCCTCAAAAATAGCCATTACCCCCAGCGACCCGTTTCCATCCAGATCAGGAAGCGCCGCAGAGGAAGCAGCCACGCCACTCCGAGCACAAGGTAGATTGGTGCTTGTAATGCCACAGGAAACTGGCTGATCCACTGGCTTCCCCACATCACTGCCAGCGCATAAAGCGCCAGTCCGGCGAGCAGGCCCAATATCCCCACCGGGATGCGCCAGGTCGGGCCTTCACGCATTGAACGGGCCATAAAAACGGGTCGGCGTTATAACTGCGTGAAGCGGCATATCATGTGCTTCTTGTGGCAAATCCTCGACCAACTGCGCATCCCAGGCCAGGCCGATTGCCAACGCCGCCGGATGCTTGGCCAGCCACCGGTCATAATACCCTCCGCCCTGACCCAGTCGGTGGCCGTTGGCGGTAAAGCCGACCAACGGTACAAATATGATATCAGGTACCAGCACTTCTGCGCTGGCTAACGGTTGAAGCAGGCCAAATGGCCCGCCTTCCAGATCGCTTTCGCCAAAAGGGTCGCTATGGGCATGAAAGGCCATCTCATGGGTGGATGGTGCAATTCTTGGTAGTGCAATGGAATGCCCCGCTTCATAAAAATGGCGAGCATAGCTGGCGGCGGGTGCTTCGTCCCTGCAAGCGCGATAGAGCCCGACAACCGCTGTGCCGGAAATCATCCCAAGCAGCGGCGCAGGCGGCTGCTTGAACAAAAGCGCCCGAATGCTCCCGGGCTGCGCTGCCACATGGTTGCGGCGCGCTTCACGCAGTTGGCTCCGCAGGCTTTGTTTCTCGATCAAAAATGCCTCGCGCGCCGGATTGGGCATACATAAAGTGACGGAACCACCATGGGTCTTGCCATGAGATCCTCTGACGCGAAAACGTCAGGTGGGCGCCGTATGCCTCGAAGCCCCGTGAAACCACGTTACCTCGGACAGGGACAGCTCCCTAGGAATGCTTATAGCCTCAGGGATGTTCGTAGGCTCGTGCCGGGCAGTCCCGCCAAGCACTATTTAGGGTGTTGCAGCCCCGGCCTCAAGCTTATCTGCACAAGTTTCGAG
Source organism: Erythrobacteraceae bacterium (assembly GCA_024642545.1). Taxonomy (GTDB): domain Bacteria; phylum Pseudomonadota; class Alphaproteobacteria; order Sphingomonadales; family Sphingomonadaceae; genus Allopontixanthobacter. The sequence continues at coordinate 15,430 of JAHEAW010000007.1, read as the reverse complement.
CAATTCTGCAAATCTCTCCAATGCAGGGGCCAGTGCCGGGTCATTACCCTGCATCACAAATACGCCAGCAGATGGAGTTTGCGGGGTAGCGTCCATCACTTCGTTGAGGCGCCGTTCGAGCGTGTCCCGTTCATGCCGGAGAGCATCCGCTGCTTTGCGCAGCTCAGCCTCACGCGCACTCGTCTCAGAAGCAGATTGCTTCAACTGGCGCAGCTCGGCCAGAATACTTTCCATTTCGAGGGCAGTGCGCTGCTGTGACGCTTGTAACCCATCAAGCTCTGCTTCGCGGTCAGTGATGGTGGCGCGAAGTTCATCGCGTTGACCCATCGCGGCCTTGGCATCGCCTATTGCCTTGTCTCGCTGCTGCTCCAGATTATCCTGCGTGCCGCGTGCAGTAGCCAGATTATTGTTTGCGTCGTGCAAATCATCAGCCAGCAGGAGCGCGGCAAACAGCAGGTTTTGGCCTTCCTGCGGGCCAAGGCTACCAATCTGCTTCAGCTTAGCGTCAATCGATTCGCCCAATGCCTGAACATGCGCTTCCTCGCCATCGGCGCAGGCAACGGTATATTTGCGCCCACCAACCAGGAAGGTGACTTCGCTCACTTCGCCAACCTTTCGATCAGATCATCGAGGTCTTTCAAGCTGCTTGCTACAGTTTCACGCAAAGCCTCGTGCTTGACCACCAGCCCTGACACAGAAGGGGGCGGCGCGCGGTAACTTTCTGCCACCTGGGCAATTCTGCCCAAAGCTGACTCAATCCGCTGGACGGCCTGCTCGATCCTCTCATCCTTCATGACGTCAATTTATCGCAACTTTCATGGTAAGGTAAAGAGTTGCCGCAGCCTGTTGATAAACAGCCTTCGCCAGTGCCGAACCAATCCAGGACGCATGCCAAAAGGGAAACTTGGGGGATGGCACGGGAGCTGTTCTTGACCTTGTCGCAGCGGTCCGCGAAGGCTTCGCGCGCGTCGAATCGTTCCCGCAGTGGGAAGAGCTGGCGCCGCAGCAGGAGCCCGCCACGATGAGTCCAGCCCCGACAAGGACTGACCCCTCCCGCCTTTCCCCAATGGCCAACGCCATTCGGGCCTTGTCCATGGACGCAGTACAGGCAGCCAATTCCGGGCACCCGGGAATGCCGATGGGTATGGCCGATGTGGCGACCATTCTGTGGTCGGAATATCTTAAATTCGATCCTGCAGACCCGCACTGGCCGGACCGTGACCGCTTCGTGCTGTCCGCCGGCCATGGTTCGATGCTGATCTATTCGCTGCTCCACCTGTCGGGATATGCGCGGCCAACGATGGATGACATTCGCAATTTTCGGCAACTTGGCAGCCCCTGTGCAGGCCATCCGGAAAACTTCCTGCTAGACGGTGTGGAATGCACTACTGGCCCATTGGGACAGGGGGTGGCTATGGCGGTCGGAATGGCCGTTGCGGAACGGCACCTCAACAGCCAGTTCGGTGATGATCTGGTCAATCACCGTACTTGGGTGATTGCTGGCGATGGCTGCCTGATGGAAGGCATCAACCACGAAGCGATTGGACTGGCCGGCCATTTGCAGCTGGGTCAGATGATTGTGCTGTGGGATGATAATAACATCACTATCGACGGACCTGCGGGCATGTCGACCAGCGAAGATATTCCCGCACGCTACCGCGCTACTGGTTGGCATGTGGTCAGCTGTGATGGCCACGACCCTGCCGATATTCGCCGCGCGCTTGACGAAGCGGTGGCCGATGGCCGCCCATCACTGGTTGCGTGCAAGACCATCATTGGCAAGGGTGCGCCCTCCAAGCAGGGTACATCGGCAACGCATGGGGCGCCTTTGGGGGCTGACGAAATTGCGGCAGCGCGCACCGAGCTTGGCTGGACTGCAGCGCCGTTTGAAATTCCGGCAGAGGTTCTGACTGACTGGCATGCGACCGGTGCGCGGGGCGCGGCTGAAAATGGCGCATGGCAGGGCCGCCTTTCCAGCGATGCCGAACGCAAGGCCAAGTTTACCGGCTGGATGACGAGTGTTGCTGATCTGGCCGGGCCTGCGCTGGAACAGCATATTGCGGCTCTGGCGGCAGAGCCGAAAGCTGTAGCAACGCGTAAATCCTCTGAATTGGCGCTTGGCCCGCTGACCGCGGCACTGCCGCAGATGATTGGTGGTTCGGCAGACCTTACCGGTTCAAACAACACCAAAACGCCTTCTACCGACCCGCTGACTGCTGAAGATTATGCAGGCCGCTATATTTATTATGGCATTCGCGAATTTGGTATGGCTGCGGCGATGAACGGGATGATGCTGCACGGCGGGATTGTACCATATGGCGGGACATTCCTGATCTTTAGCGACTATTGCCGCAATGCCATCCGCATGTCGGCGTTGCAGCAGGTTGGGGTGGTTTATGTGCTGACCCACGATTCGATTGGTTTGGGTGAAGATGGCCCAACCCATCAGCCTGTCGAACAAGTGATGAGCTTGCGCCTTATTCCTAACCTTAACGTCTATCGTCCGGCGGATTCAATTGAAACCGCTGAATGCTGGGCGCTGGCGCTCCAGACCCCGAAGACTCCATCAGTTCTGGCCCTGTCTCGCCAGAATCTGGCTCCGATGCGCGGCACTGGAGATGAAAACTGGACAGCAGCCGCCAATCGCAGCGCGAAGGGTGCCTATCGTCTGCGCAGGGCAAGCGCTGAGCGGAAGGTTGTCCTGGTTGCGACCGGGTCCGAAGTCGAACTGGCTGCGCAAGTGGCAGAACAGCTGGAAGCGTCAGGGATTGGCGCCGATCTGGTGTCCATGCCCTGCGCCGATTTGTTCGATGCGCAGGATGCTGCCTACCGCGCAGACGTATTTCCTGCCGAGGTGCTCAAAATCTCGATAGAAGCAGGTGTAACTCAGGGGTGGGAGCGTTATACGGGTCTGGATGGGATAAATATTGGCCTCGACCGGTTTGGGGCGTCTGCCCCGGCGGAAGAACTCTTTACCAAATTTGGCTTCACTGCGGAGGCTATTGTTCCGCAAATCATCAATAAACTCAATTCCTGAACAGGAGCATCTGACATGTCGACCAAGGTTGCAATCAATGGTTTCGGGCGGATCGGGCGATTGGTGGCGCGCGCCATTCTTGAGCGGAGCGATCATGATCTGGAACTGGTGGCGATCAATGATCTTGCCGATGCCAGAGCGAACGCGCTGCTGTTTCATTACGATTCGACGCATGGGCGCTTTCCCGGGGACGTGATCTCGGATGGGGACAGCATCACAGTGAATGGCAAGCGGATCGCCGTTACCTCAGAGCGGGATCCGGGCAAATTGCCGCATGCGGCCATGGGCATTGATCTGGTGCTTGAATGCACTGGTTTTTTTCAGTCGCACGAAGCGGCCCAGCCACATCTTGATGCGGGCGCCAAGCGGGTCTTGATCTCTGCGCCGGCAAAGAATGTCAGCGCGACGATCGTGTACGGCGTGAATCACGGCACTTTGACGGCGGAAGATGTGATCGTGTCGAATGCCAGTTGCACGACCAATTGCCTTGCTCCGGTGGCCAAGGTGCTGAACGATACGGTCGGCATCGAACGCGGCTTCATGACCACGATCCACAGTTACACTAATGATCAGCGGATGCTCGACCAGATGCACAGCGATATGCGACGTGCGCGCGGTGGGGCACAAAACATGATCCCAACGACTACTGGCGCAGCGCGTGCAGTTGGTTTGGTGCTGCCTGAACTTAACGGTAAACTGGATGGTTCGTCCGTACGTGTTCCCACGCCCAATGTAAGCCTGATCGATCTGGTGTTTACCCCTAGACGTGACACTTCGGTGGTAGAACTGAACGCAGCCCTCAAGACTGCATCTGAAGGCGCGATGAAGGGGGTACTGTGCTTCACTGATCAGCCGCTGGTCAGTTCAGACTTCAACCACTTTCCGGCCAGCTCAACTGTCGACAGCCTTGAAACCACAGTGATGGAAGGTAAGCTTGCCCGCGTCGTATCATGGTATGATAATGAATGGGGCTTCTCCAATCGAATGATCGATACCGCCGGCGTGATGGCCGGTTTGATCTGAGGATAGCTGCATGAGTCAGTTCAAGACTCTCGATGATCTTGGCGATATCCGCGGCAAGGTCGCGCTGGTTAGGGTTGATCTAAATCTGCCGATGAATGGCGGTGCGGTAACTGATGCGACCCGCGTCAGGGCCTCTGCGCCAACCATTCTCGAATTGGCTGATGCAGGAGCAAAGGTGCTGTTGCTGGCTCATTTCGGACGGCCCAAGGGCCAGCGCAATTCGACCATGTCAGTCAGCATGACGTTGGACGCGGTTGAGGATGTGCTTGGGCGTGAGGTCATGTTCATTCCCGAAGTGGCCGGGCCGGTTGTGGGGCAAGCGGTCGGCATCCTGCGCGATGGCGATATCGCAATGCTGGAGAACACCCGCTTCTGGCCAGGTGAGGAAGCCAACGATCCTGAATTTGCCAAGGCGATAGCGGCCAGTGGTGATTTATACGTCAATGATGCCTTTTCTGCAGCGCACCGTGCCCATGCCAGCACGGAAGGGCTGGCGCATTTGTTGCCAGCTTACGCGGGCCGGGCGATGGAGCAGGAACTCAAAGCGCTCGACGCTGCGCTGGGGAATCCGGAAAAGCCGGTCGCGGCAGTAGTAGGCGGCGCGAAAGTATCCTCCAAACTGGCAGTGCTGGAATATCTTGTTGGCAAGGTTGACCATTTGATAATCGGTGGCGGCATGGCCAACACATTCCTTGCTGCGCGCGGGGTGAATGTCGGCAAATCGCTATGCGAGCACGACCTTACCCAAACTGCCAGCCGCATCATGGATGCTGCTGATCATGCCGGGTGCACGGTGCATTTGCCATATGATGTTGTGGTGTCGAAGGAATTTGCGGTCAATCCGCCCAGCCTGCGCGTGTGCAATGTGCATGAAGTTGCGCCAGATGAGATGATCCTTGATGTCGGTCCGCTGGCAGTTGAAGCCTTGGCTGATGTGCTAAAGACGTGCCGCACTCTGGTATGGAACGGGCCGATGGGCGCGTTCGAAACTGAACCGTTTGATGCCGCGACAGTCGCGCTCGCGCGGATTGCCGCAGCGCTCACCAGCGAAGGATCACTGGTATCAGTGGCGGGCGGTGGCGATACGGTTGCGGCACTCAATCACGCCGGTGTGGCAGATGATTTCTCCTATATTTCAACAGCAGGCGGCGCTTTTCTCGAATGGATGGAAGGTAAGGAACTGCCAGGCGTGGCGGCGCTGCGGACATGAGCGAAGAACCGACAGTCATCGGAGCCGGAAGTAGGCTGACCGAGGTCACTGAGGGTGAATGGGCTGGTTGGCTGACTTGGGCCGGTGATGCCTTTGAACAGCGCGCCGGTCCGTTTTACGAGCGGCGGGATGCAGATGGGCGCATGATGAGCGCCTTTCGCGCAGAGCCGCGCCATATGAACGGCGCAGGCTTCATGCATGGTGGGTGCATCCTGACATTCGCCGATTCGGCCCTGTTCAGCATTGCCTCTGACGCGATGCAGAACAGCCGCGGTGTAACCATGCAGCTGGCGGGTGATTTTCTGGCGCCAATCAATGTAGGCCAGTTGGTGGAAGCGCGCGGCGAAGTGACTCGCGGCGGAGGCAAAACGGTGTTTGTGCGCGGCATGATTACTGCAAACGGTACGCCGGCGCTGAGTTTCAACGGGATCATCCGAAAAATATCAGATCGCTGAAGCCTGCGATTGGGCGGCAATCTGCTCGTCCCGCAGGATTTTGGTCGATTGCGGCTGCGCTGCGGTTGCGAAGCGGCAGATCGCTGTCTATGCCGCGCCTCTGCATTCGTATGCACAGACGAGGAATCAGGTGATGAACAGCCATGAAATGACTGCCAAGATTGCTGCCGGGAACGGCTTTATTGCAGCCCTTGACCAGAGCGGCGGTTCCACACCCAAAGCCCTTCGCGCGTATGGCGTAGCCGACGCTTCCTGGTCAGGTGATGATGAGATGTTCGCCAAAATCCATGAAATGCGATGCCGAATTGTCACTTCGCCCAGCTTCAATGGCGACAAGGTAATTGGCGCAATTCTGTTTGAGCGGACTATGGATGGCTGCACCCAAGACGGTTCCACCGTACCGACCAAGCTGAAGAGCCGGGGGATCGTGCCGTTTCTCAAAGTCGACAAAGGTCTGGAAGATGAAGAGGACTGCGTTCAGCGGATGAAGCCGAACCCCGAACTTGGTGCCTTGCTGGACAAGGGGAAAACTGCCGGAGTTTACGGCACCAAAATGCGGT
>JAHEAW010000007.1:0-9135 GCA_024642545.1 Erythrobacteraceae bacterium | reverse complement strand
GGATTGCAGCAATCGTGGCCCAGCAATTCGATGTCGGCAATCAGATCATCGATGCGGGCCTGATGCCAATCCTTGAGCCAGAATATAATATCAAGGCCGCAGACCGCGCCGCGGGAGAGGCCATCTTGCGCAACGAGATTCTCAAGCATCTCGATATGTTTCCCAAAGGTCGTCAGGTAATGCTCAAACTGTCGATCCCGGCGACAGCCAACCTCTATCAGCCGTTGATTGACCACCCAGCCGTCCTCAAGGTGGTGGCGCTGTCGGGCGGGTTCAGCCGCGCTGAGGCCTGCGCCGAACTGGCCAAAAACCACGGCATGATCGCCAGCTTCAGCCGCGCGCTGCTCGAAGTCTTGCGCGCTGACATGGATGATGCGGCATTTGATGCTGCCCTTGGTCATGCCATTGATGAAATATATTCCGCCTCCGTCGCCGCCGCGTAAAGAGCAACCGGTGCGGCATTGCTTCAGTATGGGTAGACGCCCGCATTGGGCTTGCTAAGGATCGGGCATCAGCCACGTTGCGAACGGATTTGCCCGCCTTGGATTGTCAACTCTACCTCATTTCCCCGCTCGATGTGAGCGGTGATTTTCCTGCACGGCTGGAAAATGCCTTGTCCGCCGGGCCGGTCGCGGCGTTCCAGTTCCGGGTCAAGGGAATGGACCAGCACCAGGCCGCCGATCTGGCAGCGCCCTTGCAGGCGATCTGCGCCGCGCATGATGTCGCTTTTATCGTCAATGACGATATTTCCCTGGCCAAGCGGCTTGGCGCAGACGGGGTGCACCTTGGGCAAAGCGACGGATCACCCAAGGATGCGCGGGAACAGTTAGGGCGCGAAGCGCAGATTGGCGTAACGTGTCATGCCAGCCGCCACCTGGCAATGGAAGCGGGAGAGTTGGGCGCTGATTATGTCGCCTTTGGGGCATTCTTTCCCAGCGAAACAAAGATGACTGAACACCGCGCCGAACTTGAACTGCTGCAGTTTTGGAATGAGTTGTTTGAAATTCCCAGCGTGGCCATTGGCGGGATCACACCGGACAATTGCGGTGAGATAGTGGCCGCAGGGGCCGATTTCATTGCTGTTTCAGGGGCAGTGTGGAGCGGTAACGAAGCTGCAGCCGTACGTGCTTTTGCCAGCAAACTGGGGCGCGCTGGCTAGAACGAACCGCCTTGCCGCACGCAGCGCAAATCGGTCAGCTCGCCCTTGTCATCAACCATCTGGATTGAGGTGTTCCCAATGCGTTTGAAGCGCATGTGGTTCATCGGACCGCGGGTAAATGTAACTCTATCGCCCAGCAGCAAGTATGTGCCTGCGCCGTCCTTGGCATAATAGGTTGATCCATTGGAAATAGTGAAGGACTTGTCGGCAACCAATCGCCATGCAGCGCCCGTCGCATCGCCCGGCAATGCACACAGATATTGGCCCACCGGCAAAGTGCCCAGCCTGCCGTTTTCCGCAGCATCCGCGGTTGCACCAGCCAGCGCCGCACCGGCTGCCGCGATCAAGGTCAGAATGTTTCGCATCATCTCCGCCGCAGCGATTAGCAGCGCGAACTGGCTTGCGCCAGCCCGGCTTGGTCAAGCCTGTCTTGCCGCATGCCCGCCGGTAGGTTAAGGGCGCGGCGCACGAAGCGGGCGTGATGCGCGCTTTTTCTCAAATCTGTAAGGCCAACCCATGAAAATCAGCGGCGTGGACATCCGTCCCGGCAATATCATCGAATATGAAGGCGGCATCTGGAAAGTTGCCAAGATTCAGCATACCCAGCCGGGTAAGGGTGGAGCCTATATGCAGGTCGAAATGAAGAATCTGGTCGATGGCCGGAAGACTAATGTGCGTTATCGCAGCGCCGACACTGTAGAAAAGGTCCATCTCGATACCAAGGAATTCCAGTATCTTTACGCTGAAGAACCCAATTTGGTGTTCATGGACAAAGACACATACGAGCAGATCCTGCTGCCACTGGACCTGCTGGGGGAGGCCGCGGCCTTCCTGGATGACGGAATGGACGTGACGCTGGAACTCTATGATGAAAAGCCGATCAGCGTTGCCTTGCCTGATCAGGTTGAGGCGACGATTGTCGAGGCTGACGCAGTGGTGAAGGGCCAGACCGCTTCCTCCAGTTACAAGCCTGCAATTCTGGAGAACGGTGTGCGCGTAATGGTGCCGCCGCATATCGGGTCGGGGACCCGCATTCTGGTGGACGTGTATGAGCGCACCTACGTTGGCAAGGTTGGCTGACGATCATGCAGCTTTCGGGTGTCATACGTGTAATGGAGCGCGCGGCGCGCAAGGCGGGCAACCGCCTTCGGCGTGACTTTGGCGAGGTTGAACACTTGCAGGTCAGCCGCAAGGGACCCGCCGATTTTGTGTCCAAGGCGGACCAGCGGTCCGAACGTATCCTGTATGATGAACTGCTGCTGGCGCGTCCCGACTGGGGCTTCGTGCTGGAAGAAGCCGGCATAATCGACGGCGATCCTGACAAACCGCGATGGATCATCGATCCGCTTGATGGCACCAGCAACTTCCTTCACGGAATTCCCCATTTTGCGATTTCGATCGCAGCGCAGGAACCCAAACCCGGCGGGGGCTGGGGAGATGTGTTTGCAGGGGTCGTCTATCAGCCGATCACGGACGAAACCTTCTGGGCGGAAAAGACCCGCGGGGCATGGCTGCAGGATGCACGGCTACGGGTGTCATCGCGCCAGCATATGTCCGACGCGCTGATTGCCACGGGGGTTCCCTATCAGGGGCATGGCGATTTTGCCGAATGGACCAAGATTTTTGCTGCCGTCGGCCCGCAGGTCGCCGGTATCCGCCGTTACGGCGCGGCCTCGCTGGACCTTGCCTGGTTGGCGCAGGGCCGCTTTGACGGGTTTTGGGAGAGCGATCTCAGTGATTGGGATACAGCGGCTGGCTGCTTGCTGGTGCGCGAAGCGGGTGGATTCGTGAGCGATTATCGCGGCCGCTCTGCGCCCATCCATTCGCAGCAGGTGGTCGCTGGCAATGATATTATTCATTCCAAGCTGCACAAGTTGCTGGCAGGTGCCATCAAGGCTTGATGGACGGGCAAGGCGGCGCTAAGCAGCCGCGCTGCCGGACTTACAGTGCCCCTGTGGTGGAATTGGTAGACGCGCTCGACTCAAAATCGAGTTCCTAACGGAGTGCCAGTTCGAGTCTGGCCAGGGGCACCACCGCAAAATTCACCTTTTCGCTTGTAATTGCGCCGCGGCTTTGGGATTCCGTGCGATACAAGATGATTGGCCTACCATCCTTCCACGCAATTGCGGCTATGGCGGTGACGATCGGCATGTTCGTTGCTTTTGCGCGCGGTAAGATGTCGACGGAAATAGTCTCGCTGCTGACAATCGCGGTTATTGCCGTTGGTCTTTATTTCTTCCCGCTGGCTGGGACGCAGCCGACCGACGGGCTGGCGCTCGCCTTTTCCGGCTTTGGTCATTACGCTTTGATCACGATCTGCTCGCTCATGATCATGGGTCGTGGACTGGTGGTGACCGGCGCGCTGGAGCCGACCGCACGCTTCCTAGAGCGGGTGTTCAAATTCAACCTCCAGCTTGGGCTGCTGGTATCGCTGCTACTGGCATTTTTCCTGTCGATGGTGATCAACGATACGCCGGTGCTGGTGCTGCTGTTGCCGATCTTCGTATCACTGGCGGCGCGCGGGGCCTTGCCAGCTTCCAAGACACTGATGCCGCTCAACGCCGCAGTGCTGATCGGCGGGATGGCAACCACCATTGGTACCTCGACCAACCTGCTGGTCGTCTCGATCGCACGCGATCTGGGTATGCCACAGATGGGACTGTTCCACTTCACGCCGATTGTACTGACTGCAGCAGTGGTGGCTTTGCCATATCTGTGGCTCGTCATGCCCCGGCTGCTTGGCGATAACCGCACAGCCGCCGATGGCGAGACACGGCGCTTTCACTCGCGGCTGCGGATTGGTGAAGACAGCAGCCTTAACGGCAAAGATCTGTCGGCTGTGATGAGCAAGCTTCCAGCTGATTTTGAGTTTATCGATACGCCTGGCGGAGTCTTCCAACCGCAGCAACGCTTGCGCGTATCAGGTACGCATGAAGCGCTGGAGGATGCGATGCGCACGCTGCAAGGCGAAGTCGCGCCTGCCTGGGTGCTTGAACGGATTCGCCGCGCCTCGTCCGACAAGGATCTGGATATCATGGTGGTAGAAATGGCGGTCACGGCCGATTCCCGTCTGATTTCCCGCACGCTTCCCACTTCGGGCATCGCTGACCTTTATGGCGTGGCGGTGCTGGGCATTCACCGTCCGCAACCCCTGATCGGGGATCGTCATCAGGACATGAACTCCGTCGATCTGCGGATTGGCGAAGGGGATGTTCTGCTGGTCATGGGCTTGCAGGCCGAACTGCAGGAGTTTGCCCGCAGTGACAGCCTGTTGATCCTTGATGGCGCGCGTGAATTGCCACGCCGGTCCAAAGCGGTACTGTCCGGCGCGATCATGTTGGGGTCGGTGGGCACCGCTTCAATTGGGCTGTTCCCGATTGCGATTTCCGCCCTGGCAGGCGCGATCCTGATGTTTGTGACCGGCTGCGTGAAGTTTGACCGGGTGGGTAGGGCACTCTCGGGCAAGGTGATCGTGCTGGTTGCCGCAAGTATTGCGGTGGGGCGCATCATCCTTGAAAGCGGTGCAGCCGGATGGCTGGGCCAGCTCTTGTCACTGTTTTTGCAATTCCTGCCGCCTGCGGCCATTCTGGCAGTGATCATGCTGTTCGTGACGCTGCTGACCAACTTCGCGTCCAACGCCACTGCTGCAACTGTCGGAACGCCGATTGCCTTCAACATTGCGCAGCAGCTTGGTTTACCTGCCGAGCCGTTGATTCTGGCGGTGCTGTTTGGGTGCAATCTGTGTTACGCAACGCCGATTGCGTATCAAACCAATATGTTGATCATGTCAGAAGGCAGCTATGAATTTAAGGACTATATCCGCACCGGCCTGCCTCTGGTGCTATTGATGACCACGACTTTGTCGATCTTGCTAGCGCTCAAATACGGGATGTAGAGCGTCCGGATGCCCTAATAGTCCACATCCGGATTATCTCCCGATCTTGAGCGGGATGCGCCGATCAGGCGATCGACCTGCCGGCTCCTTTCATTGGTGTTGACCGATGTTTCGGAGGCCCGCAATTGTGAGAGTATCAGCGCGCGCTGATCAGAAGGCAGCGCAGAAAATTTGGCGCCGTCCATACCCAAGGCGACCGATTCCGCAAGCGAGGGCTCTGTAGGGCTGACGGGAAAATCTGCTTGTTCCGCGCTGTAGTCCTGCTTCAGAGAAGTCGGCTCCCCGAAAACAAAATTGCTGCTTTCCTCGCTATTTGCCCAGAATTTTTCATTGGCATAGCTCGATAGAGGTTTGTCTGACCGCCTCAGCAGTTTGTTGTTCGCCGAAGGAGTGAGGGGCTGGGTTACGGTTTGCGCAGTGGCCTGACGTGCAGGCGAAATATCATCATCAGACAGAATCGCCAATGTTGCGGCGACGACTACAATAGCGACAGCGAAATGCTGATACGATTTTGCAGTTAGCCCACTTTTTTTCGGTCGACGTGCCATGACCTGCTGTGCTTAGCTTGCAATAGTTAACCATGCGCGCGCCGCCATGGTTGCCAAAATATTGACGGCCGCCGGGATAAGGGGTTCCCGACGGCCGTCCTCTCCTCCCCAGGAGATAGTAAACTGCCAGCTTTCTGGTCAGCTATAGGTGCCCAGGCGATGGTGGAGCGCGTTGACCCTCGCGAGTTCCTCACGGTCCTCGGTCGTCTTGGCATGGCTCGCCAAAGCAGCTCTGAGCAATTTGAAATCTGCGGTTGAAAATAAAGCACGTGCGCGCGTTGGTTCGGGGCGTTTTTCTTCAATATCAGTCATTATGGTGCTCCTTACTTGTGGCTGCAGAGCTCAGGCAGCCGCGAACTGGTTCATGGTGTTATGCGCGCCACCTGCCTTGAGCGCCGCTTCACCTGCGAAATATTCCTTATGGTCATCACCAATGTCGGAACCGGACATGTTCTGGTGCTTCACACAGGCAATCCCCTCGCGGATTTCCTTGCGCTGCACGCCTTTGACGTAGCCGAGCATGCCCTGTTCGCCGAAATATTCCTTTGCCAGATTATCAGTGCTGAGCGCGGCGGTGTGATACGTTGGCAGCGTGATCAGGTGATGGAAGATACCAGCCTGTGCAGCGGCGTCGCGCTGGAAGGTGCGGATCTTTTCATCAGCCTCTGCCGCCAGATCGGTTGCGTCGTAATCCACGCTCATCAAGCGGTCCCGGTCATAGGCTGCGACATCGTTACCTGCTTCAACCCATGCATCAAAAACCTGCTGGCGGAAATTAAGCGTCCAGTTGAAGCTGGGCGAATTATTATACACCAGCTTGGCATTGGGGATGACTTCGCGGATGCGGTTCACCATCCCGCCGATCTGGCCAATGTGAGGCTTTTCGGTTTCGATCCACAGCAGGTCTGCCCCGTTCTGGAGTGAAGTGATGCAGTCCAGCACGCAGCGGTCCTCACCCGTTCCAGAGCGGAACTGAAAGAGGTTGGAGGGCAGGCGCTTAGGACGCAGCAGTTTGCCGCCCCGGCTCAGGAACACATCCCCGTTTTGATATGGGCCGTTCTGGATTGAAGCGGGGTCAACTTCTTCGCAATCGAGGAAGCTGTTGTACTGGTCGCCCAGGTCGCCTTCTTCCTTTGTGAACGCAATCTGCTTGGTCAGACCAGCACCGAGCGAATCGGTGCGGGCAACAATGATCCCGTCTTCAATGCCAAGTTCAAGGAAGGCATAGCGAATGGCGCGAATCTTCTGCAGGAAATCCTCGTGCGGCACGGTGACCTTGCCATCCTGATGGCCGCACTGCTTTTCATCCGAAACCTGATTTTCGATCTGGATTGCGCAGGCGCCAGCCTCAATCATCTGTTTGGCCAGCAAATACGTCGCCTCGGCGTTGCCGAAGCCCGCATCGATATCGGCAATAATCGGCACGACATGTGTTTCATAATTATCGATAGCATGTTCGATCCGCTTGGCTTCAACCTCGTCACCGCGATCGCGTGCTGCATCAAGATCACGGAACATGCCGCCTAGTTCGCGCGCGTCGGCCTGTTTGAGGAAGGTATAAATTTCCGCGATCAGCGCGGGAACACTGGTCTTTTCGTGCATGGACTGGTCGGGCAGTGGGCCAAACTCGCTCCGCAAAGCGGCAATCATCCAGCCTGAGAGATAGAGGTAGCGCTGCTTTGTGCTGCCGAAATGCTTCTTGATCGAAATCATCTTCTGCTGCGCGATGAACCCGTGCCAGCAGCCCAGGGACTGGGTGTATTGCGCCGGATCAGCATCATAAGCGGCCATATCATGGCGCATGATCTTGGCAGTGTAGCGGGCAATATCCACCCCTGTATGGAAACGATTCTGAATTTGCATCCGCGCAGCCGATTCAGCATCGATGGCATTCCATGGAGCGCCCTGACCCTTGATGGTCTGGTCAAGCTTATTGATGGCAGTCTGATACGTCATAGTGGTACTCCGAAATCTAGGGTTGGTTGAACTCGTTGGTCCAAGCATCCTCTCGCCGCCCCTTTTGTTGCATCGCAGCGATTCGAAATAGAAAAAGTTACAAACTATCTTGTCTCAACCGGCAATAAATACCATACAGTCATGTAATATTGTAAATAAATTGACAGATTCTATGGCTGATGGTGCTCTCTTTGCTGGACCTATGATGCGCCGCCTGCGCAAGCGGGAGGGGTTGACTCAGGCCGCCATGGCCGCCCGCCTGTCGATATCGCCTAGCTACCTCAATCTGATTGAGCGTAACCAGCGGCCGCTCTCCGCCCGCGTTGTGGTCCAAGTGGTCGACCGGTTCGATTTTGATCCGCGCGCCCTGGAGGAAGACCAAGCCATCGGTGGGATCGATGGGCTTGCGCGCCGATTTTCCAATGATCGCTTCGCCGATCTGGCGATTGACCGAGACGAAGTTGCGGAATTTCTGGCCGCCGCACCACAGGCCGCAGCCGCTTTTGCACGGCTGTTTGATACGATGGGCAATGCGCGTGAACAGGCGGAGGAACCGCTGCAAGCAGTCCGCCGCGAAATTGAGCGATGGCGCAACCATTTTGCTGATCTTGATGCCGCCGCAGAAGCCTTGTCTGATGATCTGCGTTTATCGCGCGCCGATATTGGCAGCGCCTTGGCTGAACGCTTGCGTGACAAACACCAGCTATCGCTGCGCATTCTGCCGCAAGACGTGCTGCAGAACGCAGTTCGGCGGCTCGACCTTCACGCCCGGCAGTTGCAATTGTCCGAAATGCTCGATCCGGCATCTCGTAACTTTCAGGTGGCGATGCAACTGGCCCAGCTTGAACAGCGTGAAGCGATCGAAAATCTCGCCAACAGTCCGCAGTTTGGCGATGATGCGGCGCGCCATTTCTTCGAGAGCTACCTAACCGGATATTTTGCTGCCGCTTTGCTGATGCCTTATTCGAGGTTTCTTCGTGCCTGCGAGGCAACCGGCTACGATCTGCAAGTGCTGATGCGCCGCTTTGGCGTCAGCTTCGAACAATTGGCGCACCGGTTGACAACCTTGCAGCGCGTGGGCCAGCGCGGCCTGCCATTTTGTATGGGGCGGATCGACCGTGCGGGGCAGATATCCAAAATTATTGCCGGGGCCAGCGGTTCCACCTTGCTCGACGGTGTTGACACTTGCCCCTTATGGATTCCGCATCATGCGTTTGAAAGATCTGGGCAATGGTGCGTGCAGGCAATCACGCTGCACGAATCCGGAGCAGCGCCAGCAGACTGGTTGACAATTGCTCGGACAGTGCAGGGCAAACTCGCTGAAGCACAGTCACGCTATGTGGTCATTCTTGCAGTGGAAAGCCGGCTTGCAGGCGATCTTGCGATGGCCCGGGGGGTGTCGCTGCGTGGCATAGATGCGCAGATAATCGGTACCGGGTGCACATCATGCCATGTCGGGGAATGCCGCCAACGTTCGTTGCCGCCCCACGGCGCAAAACTGCGGTTTGACCGGGTGACACACGGCGTGACGGCGTATCGGTTTGGTGAGTAAGGTGAAATTAAGCCTTATAAAGCAC
>JAHEAW010000083.1 GCA_024642545.1 Erythrobacteraceae bacterium | reverse complement strand
CCCCGCGCTCAGGCCAATGCAACCATGGCCGGCCGACCTGGGTCAAACTGTCGATGGAAGACGTCGAGAGGCTGTTTGGCAGGCATTGAGGTGGTCGGCCCACTTGGCCGGATGTTGCCGGCCTTTGGGGAAATTCGGTTAACGGACCCCATATGAACACGGGGACAAGCGTTGAACCATCTAAGTCAACGTGTTTTACAAGTTTTAGGGTTGCGGCCAACAACCCGACCATTCTTAGGCCCCTAAATCCGCTGCAGCAGAACAATTTTGCTTCTGCTAAAGCGTCCTGAGCGTTCCAGCTCAATCAATCGGCGCACTTTGATCGCGGACCTGGATGAGACCGTTGGTAGTCATTTCCAGCACCAGTTCGCCATTCTGGTTGAAGGTGCGAGAACGGGATTTGAAGATGCCCATTTCCAGGCGGCTTTTACTCCGGCGCTTTTCCAGAATTTCGCTTTCGCAGCGCAAAGTGTCACCGGGATAGACCGGTTTGGCCCAGCGCAGATTATCAACTCCGGGAGAGCCGAGGCCCGCCTGCTGATTGTGTTTCATGTTTTCGACCATCATTGCCATGGTCATCGCGCAGGTGTGCCAGCCGCTCGCCGATAGCCGCCCGAAATGGGTCTTTGCCGCCGCATCGTCATCGAGATGGAACGGCTGCGGGTCATATTTCCGGGCGAAATCGATCACTTCTTCGCGGGTTACGGCGTAGCTGCCGAAACTCTGCTTCGCGCCGATGGCGATATCTTCATAATAATGCATGCGGAAACGACCCTGATGTCAGTGCGTTTGGGGCGATGGTACGCTGCTTTCCAGCGCAGGCAGGAGCGGGGTGATAGTCCCGTCCAGCTTCGGATCTTGCGGCAGACCGATCAACTTGCGGATCAGCGGATTGATATCGACATTGATGAACGGCGGCAGCTTGACGCCGTGTCGGAAAGCCGGACCATTGGCGATAAACAGCGCCTGCATTTCAGGGGCCATATTGTCATAACCATGGGCGCCGCCGACAAAGGGCGCGCTAGGCGGGCGATCGAGGATCAGCCAACCCGTTTCAGCCAGGCAGAAGATGGCCGGGATCCGCGGATTGGTGCCATAGTGCAGCCGTGCCGGAATATCCTGCTTGCGCCAGCACTGCATATGCGGATGCGGCACGAGCAGCGCTGCGGCCAGCTCCGCCTCGTGTCCGGGAACCGGATTGAAACTGGCAAAAGGGCCTTTGTCGACCAGAGTGTAGAGCGAGGGATCGACGATCTTATCAAGCGTAATAATTCGGTCGCTGGAGATTTCGGCCATGCCATGATCGGCAACGATCACCAGATTGGCAGGCTGATGCAGCGCTTTAAGCCCGTCCATCAGATTCGCGATATGGCCATCGATATCGGCAATTGCGGTATTGAGCTGCGGGCTGTTCTGGGCGTTGGCATGGCCAGCGCTGTCGACTGTATTAAAATAGAGGGTAAGAAATTTAGGGCGGATATCAGCCGGGCGGCGCAGCCAGTCGAGCACGGAATTGACGCGCTGCGTGCCGGAAACCTGTTGGTCAAACGCTTGCCAGTCCTCCGGCCGGATCCCGCCTTCCACTTTGCCGTGGCTGCGTGGTACCACTGTCCCGCCCCAGCCCACAGCAGAGCCGGGCCAGAACATCGCTGCCGTTCGGACACCGGCCTTTTCGGCAGTGACCCACAGCGGCTCAGCCTCGCCCCAATAGAATGGATCAGTGGTCGCCATTGTGAACTTCTCATCGGGCCTGCGCGGATCGATAAAGCTGTTGGATGTAATGCCGTTGTGGTCGGGATATTCGCCTGTCACCAGCGCCCAGTGGTTGGGAAAAGTAACGCTGGGAAAAGACGGGGACATCGGCGCAGTTATGCCCGTAGCGGCCAGACCAGACAGGGTAGGGGTTATCCCGCGCGATAGATAATCATAGCGGAACCCGTCTATCGATATGAGGATGGTGACCGGCGCGCGCTGATCCTGAACCGCCATGTGTGGCGGGGCCGGGGGAGTTTGGCCAACCGTCGCCGCGCAGCCAGTGAGAGCAAGCGCTATGGTGAGCGGAGCAAACAGCTTACGCATTGTTTCGATCATGGTCCGCGTCCTTCCTAAACGTTGAATTTGAAGTTCAGAATATCGCCGTCCTTGACGAGATATTCCTTCCCTTCCTGCCGCAACTTGCCTGCATCGCGTGCGCCGCTTTCACCCCCAAGGCTGATGAAATCATCAAACGCGATTGTCTCTGCCTTGATGAAACCGCGCTCAAAATCGCTGTGGATTTCACCTGCTGCCTGCGGGGCTCTGGCGCCCTTGGGGAACGTCCATGCCCGCGCCTCCTTGGGGCCGGCCGTGAAATAGGTCTGCAGGCCAAGCAATTCGTAACCAGCGCGAATGACGCGCGACAGGCCGCTCTCGTGCAGGCCAAGCTCGGCCAGAAACTCACCGCGATCTTCCAGCGGCATGGCGACCAGTTCTGCCTCTATCGCGGCTGATACGATCACCGACTGCGCGCCTTCGGCTGCTGCCTTCGCCGCCACAGCTTCGGACAGGGCATTGCCCTTGGCGGCATCTTCTTCCGCGACATTGCAGACGTATAGCACCGGCTTGGCAGTCAGCAGCTGCGCCTGCCGGAAAACGCGTTCTTCCTCGACATCTTTCGGCTCAGTCAGCCGCGCAGGCTGGCCCTCGCGCAGCAGGTCCAGCGCTTGCCCCAAAACGCTGGCGAGCACCTTGGCTTCCTTGTCACCTGCCTTTGCCTTCTTTTCAGCAGCAGGAACGCGCTTTTCGAGGCTTTCAAGGTCTGCCAGCATCAATTCGGTCTCCACCACATCCGCATCGGAGATCGGATCGACCTTATTGGCGACATGCTGGATATCATCATCCACAAAGCAGCGCAGCACATGCACGATCGCGTCGACTTCGCGGATATTGGCGAGGAACTGATTGCCAAGCCCTTCGCCCTTGCTCGCGCCCTTGACCAGCCCGGCGATGTCGACAAAGCCCAACTGCGTTTCGATGATTTTCGCGCTGCCCGCAATTCGGGCAATCTGGTCGAGGCGCGGGTCGGGCACCGCCACTTGCCCGACATTGGGCTCAATTGTGCAGAAGGGGTAGTTCGCTGCTTGCGCGGCCTGCGTTTCGGTCAAAGCATTAAACAGCGTGGACTTGCCGACATTGGGCAGGCCGACAATCCCGCATTGGAAACCCATCGAAAACTCCGGAATAAGAACAGGTGGCGGCCCTTAGCGGGCAGAGCAGCCAATTGCCAGAGCTATACGCTGTGTGCCGCCCTGATCCTTGACCCGAAGGGTGATTGGCTCAGCGATCCTGCCACAAGGGTAGTAGTCGCGAATCTGCCACCGCCGCTGTCCGGTGCGCCGTTACAAGCGCACTTTCAGGATCAGAGGCGAAGGCCAGAAACGACGCCCTGCTTGCCTGCCTGACCAAAAGAACCTGATCCCATTTTTCATCTGATGGTCCGATCAGGAAGTCGTCAGCCTTGCCGGAAAACATTAACTCGCCGCCGCTTTGCTTGAGCAATGGCTCCATTTGCTCGAGGTAAATCGCATAGGCCTCACGTCCTGTCAGCGGCTCAGCAGAGGTCAATTCGGGTGTCTCTGAATAATCGGCGAGATCGCGAAATCTGATCAGGTTGAGCATGACGACGGCGCCTTGCTCTGGAGAGCCAAAAAACCGCGCGCCCTGCGCGGGGCTGACTTGAGTGTAACCGGAACCATCGGCCATAGCGTCAATCCTTATTTTGCAAACGCAGCGCCACATCGTTCATGAACCGGGCATCGTCACCTTTGGCCAGCCAGTCTGCTTCGGCGCCGATGGCACCGAGCATATCTGCCAGATCATCCTGTTCAGCCCTGGCGTAATTGCCGAGCACATAATTGTGGACGCGGTCCTTGTGCCCCGGATGGCCGATGCCAATCCGCACACGGCGGAATTCGGGGCCGATATGGCGGTCAATGCTCCGCAGCCCGTTATGGCCCGCATGGCCGCCGCCGAGCTTCACTTTCACCTTGAACGGTGCAAGGTCGAGCTCGTCATGGAAGACCGTCAGATCAGCAGGCTCGAGCTTGTAGAAACGCAGCGCTTCGCCGACAGCGCGACCGCTCTCATTCATGAAGGTCGCGGGTTTGAGCAGCAACACTTTCTCGCCGCCGATCATGCCATCCTGCACCCAGCCGGAGAATTTCTTCTGTACCGGGCCAAAGCCGTGCATATCAGCAATCACGTCTGCCGCCATGAAGCCGACGTTGTGCCGGTGCAGCGCATATTGCGGTCCGGGATTTCCAAGGCCTGCCCAAAGTTGCATCGCGCCGCTCTAGCTTCGCTGCCATAAAAAGCAAAACGCCGGTTTCTCAAGGTGAGAAACCGGCGCCTTGCAGAAACGGTATCGGGCAGGGCAATTATTCGCCGCTATCTTCGCCTTCTTCCTCATCCGCAGTATCTTCCGCAGCTTCGGTGGTGGCGGTTTCTTCCTCTGCGGCGCCGTCATCCTGGCTCTTCAGCGCAGACGGAGCAACAATTGTGGCAATGGTGAAGTCACGATCGGTAATCGCGCTGACTGAACCAGCAGGCAGCGCAACTGTGCTGATGTGAATCGAATCGCCTACTTCGAGGCCGGTCACATCGACCTGGATCTCGTCAGGGATCTTGTCAGATTCGCACACCAGGTCGAGCTCATGCCGGACCACGTTAAGCACGCCGCCCTTCTTGAGGCCCGGGCTGGCTTCTTCATTAACAAAGACCACCGGAATTTGCACTTCGATCTTCGCATCCTTGGCAAGGCGGAAGAAATCGACATGCAGCGGCAGGTCGGTCACGGGGTGGAAGGCAACATCCTTTGGCAGGGTGCGAATCGGCTTGCCGCCGACTTCGACCATCACGATCGAGTTCATGAAGTGGCCGGTACCGAGCTGACGGCGCAGTTCCTTGGCTTCGACGTGGATCGGTGTGGGTTCTTCACCGCCGCCGTAAATGACAGCAGGTACTCGGCCTTCGCGACGCAGTGCACGGGAGGCTCCCTTGCCAGCCCGTTCGCGCGTCTCGGCCGGCAGGGTCAGAGCATCGCTCATGGAAAGTGCCTTTCAAGTTTCGCTTAAATGTTCATTTCCGTCACCAAGCCTCCAGGGATGACCTTGGCCGGAAGCGCGCGCCTTTACGGGGTCAGCGGTAAAAACACAAGCCGTAAAGCTATTGGATTCGCTTCACCGTATAGCCGTCGTGTGCCATCAAAGCGGGCAAGCCTTCGGTTCCGGCCATATGGGCCGCGCCAACTGCGACAAAGATGGGCGGACTGTTGGGCAATAATTTGCTGAGCTGCTGGGCCCAATCGGCATTGCGCTTTACCAGCAAGGCATCGCGCAAGAATGGGTCCGCCAGCATTCCTTGCCGGTTCTCCTGATCCAGACGTTTCATATCGCCGGCCTGCCATGCAGCGGCCAGATCAAGCGCTTCCCGTTCGCTATCGGGCGCCTCTCGGATGATAGCAGACAGCAGGCTTCTCTGCTTGGCCTCAGGCAAGCGGTCGAAAATGCCGAGCTGCTTCGCAGCGCCTTCAAATTCCAGCACGGGTCGGCCGTCAAACCGGCTCAACACCTGTTTGTCGACCCCGTTCCTGGGATTGCCGCCGCGCATCGTCTGGGCCAGCGTCAGCGCGGCTGCCCAACTTTCCACGCTGGTAAAGTCGCTGTCCAAATAGCCTGCACCTGCCAACAATGCGGCCAGCTCTGGCCGTTCGCTTGGCGCAATGCGCTGTGAAAGCGGCGGCAGCCCCGGCGTGCGCGCCAGCGCAGCAAATTCATGCGCCAGAGCAGTCTGATCGCGTAATGCGGCCACTTCGACCATTAGCTCGCCCGCAGCCGCCATCTTGTCATCCAGCAGCGGCGTGTCCCATTCCGTCCCATCGGGCAGCGCATGGATCGTGCCGAACAGCCAGCCTTCAACGGTGCCATCCTTTGCCGTGATTTCCCACAAGGCGGGCCTCGGCAACGACTGATCGCGTGCGGCTGGGGCCGGCGCATTGTCGCACCCTGTCAGTGTCAGTGCCAGCGCCACCACCGCGCCCAGCAAGAGGTGTCTGATCATTGCACGCGAACGGCGGTAAGTCCGTGAGCCGCCAGCGCATCCTGTACGCTGTGCTTGCCCGCCAGATGACCCGCGCCCACCGCGACAAACACGGTTCCGGGCGTCTTCAAGCGGTTATCGATCCAGTCGGCCCAGTTGCGATTGCGCGCATACAGCAGCCGGTCTGCCAGCACCTTGTCGCTCAGCCCTTCGTTCATCAGCTTGGCCAGCCCATCCGCATCACCCTTGAGCCAATCAGCAATCATCTCATCCAATGTCGACTTGATGGTATCAACCTGGTTTGCTGCCTCGGTCAGAAAGGCGATCTGGCTGTCCATCGGCAAGCTGTCGAAGACGGAAAGCTGATATTGCACCGTCTCCAGTTCGCCGCGCTTCCTGGCATCGCCGCCCTTGGCCACGAGCACCTTTTCCACGCCGCTGTCAGGCGAATAGCCCTGCTTTAACAGCGGTAACATGGACAGCATCATGCTGGCATACCACGGCTCAAACCGGTCAAAGGCGCTGACCGGCAAGCCAAGCTTGGTCATTGCCTGCTCATAGGCCGCCTTCTGATTATCATCGAGCAGACTGCGCAGCGTCGTCCCTTCAGGCAGCACGCCTTTGGCAAGAATAATCTTCTGCATTTCAGCGGGCGTGTTTTCGTCTGTCTTGATTTCGGTAACCAGCGTGTCGGATGATGCCAGAGCCTGTTCGACGTTGCCCTTGAGCCAAGCGACATCCTTGGGCAGCGCATGAACGGTGCCGAACAGGTAGATGGTGGTGTCCTCGTCTGCGACTTTCCACAGGGCCGGGCCAACAGGCGGCGTGGATATTTCCTTGTCAGCTGCCGGGACCTGCTTGGTCTCAACCGGCGCCGGCAAAGCCTGCTCCTGCGCAAGGGCGGGGGAGGCCAGAGCAATCACGCAACTGGCGAAGGCGCTGGTAAATTTACGGGTAAATGACATGATCGTGCTAGCTCCTTGGTGAACCGTTCACATTTTTATGTGTGAATTTAGACTGAAGCTGGTTGGTTGCCCTGACTGGTTTGTCGGTTCCGCTAAGCCGGAAAGCGCGGAATCAAGCAAATCCGTCATCAAAAATCTCCTCGATCGGCATGTCGAACAGGCGGGCCAGTTTGAATGCCAGCGGCAGCGACGGATCGTGCTTCCCCGTTTCGATCGCATTGACCGCCTGGCGCGACACGTCGAGGTGCTGGGCAAGTTCGGCCTGGCTCCAGGCACGTTCGGCGCGAAGTACCCGAAGTCGGTTGTTCATGGCTCAATCCTCGCTGACGAGGTCGGATGGATCCGCCAACCACGCGAGCGAAGTACCGGGCAGCAGTAAGCCATAGGCAAGCACGCCCCAGAACAGACCGTTGAATTCCTCGTAGGTGGACGGCACCCACAGATGCGCGTCGGTTGCAATGCCAGCGTATAGCACCGCAAGCAGAGCCAGCAAGGAGAAGGCCGCATAGGCCCCCACATGGCTTTCGCCCGCAGTACCAGTTCAAACTCGTCCAGCTTGCCAGCTTCTTCTGCGACGATGCGTTGCAATTGCGTCCTGAAAATTGCGCAACACATCAACAGTGTTACGCAGATCAGCCCATACCCGGCGATCTTGGTGACTGCGGTGTCGCTGCCCAAGGCCAGTAGCAAGGCCCCGGCCGGATAGGCGAGCAATGCGGTGGTGGTGGCCATCCTCGCGGCGTTACGCGATATCATCCGATCCGGCTTGGTTGAACGGTAGTAGAACATTGGCACTTCCTATCAGGTAGAAACGACAAAATGTAAGGTTACACTGACTATATGTCGTGATTCGCAGACAGTGTCAATACTACCTTACATAAAGTCGCTTATTCTTGTCTTTCATCCCTCGTCATGCGCCCCATTGTCACCATGCCATTGACCCCGTTTCGGCCATCAGCCAAAGCGCGCCTTGATGAGAAAAGAACCTGCCAACAGCTTTCAGGATATGATCCTGTCGCTCCACGATTTCTGGAGCGCACAGGGCTGCCTGATCCTGCAACCGTATGACATGCGGATGGGGGCGGGCACGTTCCACACAGCCACGACGCTGCGCGCGCTGGGGCCGGAGCCGTGGAATGCGGCGTTTGTTCAGCCTTGCCGCCGCCCGACCGACGGGCGCTATGGCGAAAACCCCAACCGCTTGCAGCATTACTACCAGTATCAGGTGATCCTGAAGCCGAGCCCGCCCGATTTACAGGAGCTTTATCTCAAGAGCCTCGAGGTGATCGGAATCGACCCGCTCAAGCATGATATCCGCTTCGTGGAGGACGACTGGGAAAGCCCGACACTCGGCGCATGGGGTCTCGGCTGGGAAGTGTGGTGCGATGGGATGGAAGTCACCCAGTTCACCTATTTTCAGCAAATGGGCGGGTTCGATTGCAAACCGGTCGCAGGCGAGCTGACCTACGGGCTGGAACGGCTCGCGATGTATATTCAGGGCGTCGACAGCGTTTACGACCTCAAGTTCAACTCCGCCGGCGTCAGCTATGGCGACGTGTTCCTCGAGAACGAGAAACAGATGTCGAAATGGAACTTCGAGGTGGCCGATACCGCCGCCTTGTTCGACCTGTTCGCCAAGGCCGAGGCGGAATGCCTCAATGCGCTTGCTGCCGATTTGCCGATTGCCGCTTATGAGCAGGCGATTGAGGCGAGCCATATCTTCAACCTGCTGCAGGCCCGCGGGGTCATCAGCGTGCAGGAACGCGCCAGCTACATGGGCCGGGTGCGCGATCTGGCGCGCGGTTCATGCGAAAAGCACATGGAACTGAAGAAAGACGAATGGGCGGCGAAATATCCGGAGTGGAGCGCATGAGCGGGGCCGACTTCCTGCTCGAACTGCGCTGCGAGGAAATCCCCGCCCGGATGCAGAAAGGTGCGCGCACCGATCTGGAACGGTTGTTCCGCGCCGAAATGGAGGCGGCTGGCGTTTCCGTGGGCGACATTACCGTCTGGTCCACCCCGCGCCGACTTGCGCTGATTGCGCGCGGCCTGCCGCTGGAAACCGAAGCGGTGAGCGAAGAAGCCAAGGGCCCGCCGGAAGGCGCTCCCGATGCCGCGCTCGACGGGTTTTGCCGCAAGAATGGCGCGACCCGCGAGCAGCTGGAGCTGCGCGATGTGAAGGGCCGCATGACCTACTTCGCGGTGATCGAAAAGCCGGGCCGGGCGGTGCGCGATGTTCTGGCCGAGGCAATCCCGGCCCTCATTCGCGCTTTCCCGTGGCCCAAGTCAATGCGTTGGGGCGCGGTGTCGCTTTCCACCCAAAGCCTGCGCTGGGTGCGTCCACTATCGGGCATCGTCGCCATTCTGGGGGACGAGCTGGTGCCGTGCGACGTAGGCGGCGTGACGTCAGGCTTTGCCACTATGGGCCACCGGTTCCATCATTACGGTGAAGTCACCATCGGGTCGGCGGCTGACTATGCAGAAAAATTGCGCGCTTGCCACGTCATCGTCGATCATGCCGAGCGCGAAGATTCGATCCGTACCGGTGCGGCCAAGGCGGCGGCGGATGCCGGGCTGATGCTGGTCGGCGATGAAGGGCTGGTGGTGGAAAACGCTGGCCTCACTGAATACCCCGTGGCGCTACTTGGGCGGTTCGAGGATGATTTCCTCGAAGTCCCGCCCGAGGTCATCCAGCTTACCGCTCGGGTGAACCAGAAGTATTTCGTATGTGAAGATAACGGCGGCAACCTCGCCAACGCCTTCATCTGCACCGCCAATATTGCGGCAGCGGATGGCGGCGCGGCGATTGTCGATGGTAACCGCAAGGTCCTCGCCGCACGGCTGAGCGATGCGCGGTTCTTCTGGGATGTGGACCGCAAGAAAACGCTGGCGCAGCACGCCGAGGGGCTGAAGCGAATTACTTTTCACGAGAAATTGGGAACGGTTGCCGACAAGGTCGAGCGGGTGGCCAAGCTGGCGCGGTGGCTGTGCGAACAAGGCATCGTCAAAGGCGATCCTGACCTCGCCGAGCAGGCCGCGCGGCTGTGCAAGGCGGACCTCGTCACTGAAATGGTCGGCGAATTCCCCGAATTGCAGGGTCTGATGGGCGGCTACTACGCCCGCGCCGAGGGCCTGCCCGATGCCGTGGCCGACGCGATCCGCGATCACTACAAACCGGTGGGGCAGGGCGATGATGTGCCGACCGCGCCGGTGACGGTGGCGGTCTCGCTGGCGGATAAGCTGGATACTTTGGTTGGGTTCTTCGGAAAGGAGATGCAGCCAACGGGATCCAAAGATCCTTTCGCGCTACGTCGCGCAGCCATATCCCTCAACTCTCTTTGGCTTACGAACAGGCTGCGCACCTCTCTTGGCGTTTTGATCAACGGTGCCGCATCAACCTATCGCGGTTCAGTGGCACCAAATCTGAGCAAGATGCTCAATATTGAGATCGCCCCACTGGCGCATGGTTTCGAAATCGACCTGAAGGCGTTCATAATCGACCGCCTCAAGGTCCAGCAACGCGAAGCAGGCGTCCGCCATGACCTGATCGATGCCGTATTCGCACTCGGCGGGGAGGACGATCTCGTCCGTCTGCTCGCTCGCGTCCACGCGCTGCAATCCTTCATGGCCTCCGAAGACGGCACCAACCTGCTGGCGGGCTACAAGCGTGCCGCGAATATTTTGAAGAAAGAGGATTGGGCCGCTTCTCCCCTCCCCGACGGGGAGGGGCCGGGGGCTCCCACGCTGGACGATACAGGA
>JAHEAW010000006.1 GCA_024642545.1 Erythrobacteraceae bacterium | reverse complement strand
TCGATGCGATGGAGAAGGCCGCTATCAATCAACAGATTCGGATAGAGCGCCGCGTTACCATCCGGATTGCGCCTAGTGCGCCATCCGCTCCGCAGAGTGTGGCGGCCAGCATCGAAGCAGCGCGTGTGTCCGGCGAATTGGTCGAGCGCAAATTTGGCAAATGCCTGCCGATCAGCGCAATTGCCGGGGTAGAGCCAACCGATGAAAGCCGCCTGATGCTGTTCATGCGCGACCAGCGGCTGATCTCGGCGGAGCTTGAAAAAGCCTGCAATGCGCGTGACTTCTACTCCGGCTTTTACATCGAAAAGAATAAGGACGGGATGCTCTGCGTCGAGCGGGACAAACTGCATGCGCGCACTGGCGCCAATTGCGAAATTGAAAGTTTGCGCCAATTGGTGGGGCGATAGCAAGCAGTCACGCGAACACACCGGCGCACCACAGACGCCAATTTCTTGACTTTTACCGCGACAGCCGCCAAAGGCGCGACGGTTTTACCGCGGGTCTTCGAGCCCGTTTTATCGGGCTGATTTGCCCCCTTATTCGGACAATTTGATTTACATGACATTCGCCGATCTCGGCCTTTCCGACAAGTTGCTGCAAGCGGTAGAAGCCGCTGGCTATACTGAGCCCACGCCGATCCAGGCACAGGCCATTCCTGCCGTCCTGATGATGAAGGATCTGATCGGCATCGCCCAGACCGGCACCGGCAAAACTGCCAGCTTCGTGCTGCCGATGATCGACGTGCTCGAACATGGCCGCCGCCGAGCCCGCATGCCGCGTTCGCTGATCCTTGAGCCGACGCGCGAACTGGCGGCACAGGTGGCCGAGAATTTCGAGAAATACGGCGCCAATCACGATCTCAAGATGGCGCTGTTGATCGGCGGCGTACAGATGGGCGACCAGCTTAAAGCGCTCGACGAAGGGGTTGACGTACTGATCGCTACACCGGGCCGGCTCATGGACCTGTTCGAACGTGGCAAGATCATGCTCAACGGGTGCGAATTGCTGGTGATCGACGAAGCGGACCGAATGCTCGACATGGGTTTTATCCCCGATATCGAGTTTATCTGCGACAAGCTGCCGACCACGCGCCAGACTATGCTGTTTTCCGCCACCATGCCTCCGGTGATTAAGAAGCTAGCGGATAAATTTCTGAGCAATCCCAAACAGATCGAAGTTAGCCGTGCAGCTTCCACCAATGACAACATTGCCCAGTTCAAGGTGATGATGACGCCGCGCAAGAAAAAGGAAGCTCTGCGCTGGTTCCTGCAGAACGACAATGTCAATACCGCGATTGTCTTTTCCAACAAGAAGACCACTGTGCGCGATCTGGCCAAGACCTTGAAGAAGGACGGCTTCAGGGTCGGGGAAATTCACGGTGATATGGACCAGTCGAGCCGGATTGCGGAACTTGAGCTGTTCAAATCTGGTCAGATCAATATTCTGGCGGCGTCCGATGTCGCCGCGCGCGGGCTGGACATCAAGGGTGTCAGCCATGTGTTCAATTATGATACCCCGTGGCACCCGGACGATTATGTGCACCGCGTGGGCCGGACCGGCCGCGCCGGGGCCAAAGGGCGGGCGTTTACTTTCGTCACCGCAGCCGATGCTGAAGCGATTGCCAATGTCGAAAAACTGACTGGCAGCGAAATCCCGCTTTACGCACCCAGCAAGCCAGCGCCGCATTCGGAGGAATTATCCCCTACGAAACAGGCAGATCGAGACGATCCACCAGCGCGTGAACTGCGCAAATCAGGTGAGCGTAAGCCGACAGATCCACGCAAGCAAACTGAAGTCCCGACCGAGCACGCCCCCCGCAAAGTGTCAGACAGGTCCGCAGAACCGAACCGCAATTACCGCGAGGACCGTGACCCGCCGAGCAAACCCGGTGAATGGAACGGCCCGGTGCCGGGCTTCCTGGACGTCAGCGCGACCTGATTAATCAGCGGGGCTCACGAAACTGTCGATCACCCGCTTGGTCCCGCTGCTTTCAAATTCGATCTCCAGCTTGTTGCCTTCTTGATCGGTAACCGTACCATAGCCGAATTTGTCGTGAAATACGCGTGCGCCCACTGTGATATCGCTGCGCGGCTGGGCAGCGAAACTCGCGGCGCTGCGGGTGTTTTCCTTCATCCGGGTTTGCTTGGTTTCATAGCCGCTAGCGAGTGCTCGCTGCCAGCCGGGCCCGCGCTGGCTTGATCGTTCGGGACTGCTGGTGCTGACATGAGCGAAAGGATCGTCGCTTTCGCTCCAGTTTGCGCGCCATAGCGATGCGCCGCCTGTCATAGTGGTCTGTCTGGTGATATGATCATCGGGAAGTTCCTCGATGAAGCGGGACGGGATCGAGCTGGTCCATTGCCCGTAAATCCGTCGGTTGGCGGCGTGGAGGATGGTGCAATGCCTGCGCGCGCGGGTGATCGCGACATAGGCAAGGCGGCGTTCCTCCTCCAGACTGGCGAGCCCGCCTTCGTCGAGCGAGCGCTGGCTGGGGAACACCCCTTCCTCCCAGCCGGGCAGGAAGACATTGTCAAACTCCAGCCCCTTGGCCCCGTGCATGGTCATGATGGTCAGCTTTTCACCGTCACTGTTGGCGTCATTGTCCATCACCAGGCTGACATGCTCGAGGAAATCGCCGAGCGTTTCATAATCTTCCATTGCGCGGGCAAGCTCGGACAGGTTTTCCAGTCGGCCTGCGCTTTCGGCGGATTTTTCCGCCTGCAACATGGTGGTGTAACCGCATTCGTCCATCACCGTACGCAGAAGTTCTGCAGGGGTGGTTTGTTCGGCCAGTTCCCGCCAGCGCAGGAAATCGCGCATCAGTGCAGCGATGGTCCCGCCTGCGCGTTTGGGCAATTCGTCGCTATCGGCCAGTTGCAATGAAGCTGCAGCCAGCGCCAGGCCGGTGGTGCGGGCGTGCTGGAACATTTTTTCCAGTGTCTTCGCGCCAAGCCCGCGTTTGGGCTGGTTGTAAATCCGCTCGAACGCAAGATCGTCGCGCGGCTGGGCAATGACCCGCAAATAGGCCAACGCATCGCGGATTTCAGCGCGTTCATAGAAGCGGAAGCCACCAATGATGCGGTAATTCAGGCCAATCTGGATGAACCGGTCTTCAAATTCGCGCGTCTGATATTGCGCTCGTACCAGAATGGCGACCTGGTCGAGGCTGGCCCCCTGCCGTTGTATCCGCTCAACCTCTTCACCCACCCGGCGTGCTTCTTCCGGCGCATCCCACACGCCAATCACGCGGATTTTTTCGCCGCCCTGATGCTCGGTCCACAAGGTTTTGCCGATACGCTGGCTGTTGGCGTGGATCAGGCCCGATGCAGCAGCGAGGATATGCGGGGTGGAGCGATAATTCTGTTCCAGCTTGACCACTTTCGCGCCCGGAAAGTCCTTTTCAAAGCGCAGGATATTGGCCACTTCGGCCCCGCGCCAGCTATAAATTGATTGGTCATCATCCCCCACTACGCAGATATTCTTGCGGGTTTGCGCCAGTAGCCGCAGCCACAGATATTGCACCTGATTGGTGTCCTGATATTCATCCACCAGGATATATTTGAAGCGATTCTGATACTGCTTCAGCACTTCTGGCTCGCGCCGCAGAATGTTGAGCACATGTAACAGCAGATCGCCGAAATCGCATGCATTCAGTGCCTTCAGCCGGTCCTGATAGAGCTGGTAAAAATGTTGTCCCTTGCCATTGGCATATGCTTCATTTTCCGCAGCATCGAGATCCCCGGGGTTGAGCCCGCGGTTCTTCCACCGGTCAATCAACCCGGCTAGCTGGCGCGGCGGCCAGCGCTTTTCATCCAGGGACTCATCGCGGATCAGCTGTTTCAGCAGCCGTAGCTGATCGTCTGAGTCAATAATCGTGTAATTGCTTTGCAGCCCGGCCAGTTCGGCATGGCGGCGCAGCATCTTCGCCCCGATCGAATGGAACGTGCCGAGCCACGGCATCCCTTCCACCGCATCGCCAATATGGCGCCCCACGCGCTCTCGCATTTCGCGTGCGGCCTTGTTGGTAAAGGTGACGCACAGAATTTCGCTTGGCCAGGCTTTGCGCATCGCCACCAGATGGGCGAGCCGCGCAGTCAGCGCCGCTGTCTTGCCGGTGCCCGCGCCCGCTAGCATCAACACCGGTCCTTCGGTGGTAAGCACCGCTTCCTGCTGTGGCGAGTTCAGCCCTGCAGCATAACGCGGCAGATCATCGCTTGGAACAAGAGGCGAAGGGGCGGGTGTCTCGGGCATGATAAGGGCGAACAGTTAGGGAACGAAGTGTCCCACGGCAAGCCAATGCCGAAAAAAGGAACCAAACTTTGCGCGTGCAGTTTATCAAATACCAAAATGCTGCGTAATTTCAGGAGAATGGTAATGAAAAGACTGATCGCTGCTGCTGCCACTGCCGGTTTGCTTTTGTCGGCTACTACACCGGTAATGGCAGCTGACAATGCTGCCAAAATCAATGCCAAGGTGATTGAACGTAATGCCAAAGGCCGCGCGATCAGCGTGGAGATTGATGGTACTGTCTATGCTGTATGCGACGGGACAGTAACCGACAATTGTATCAACCCGCGTCAAGCTGGCCTTAACTGGGGAAATGTTCCGCTGGATCATTGGCCGGGTCATCCCGCCAGCAGCAAGACCGCTGGAGACGAGCCTGCCAGCTAAGCTGCACCGTGCAGAAGAGTAATTTTGGCCCGTCCTACCTGGCGCGATGTTGCCCCGGCGAGGGACTTGATTGCGAAATCTTCATCATGCGCTGTTTCAAGCGCAACCCAAGTGGAATTTCCGATCCAGCCGAGCCGCAGCAAGCGGTCGATCGCCACCCGCCCTGCGCCTGTGTGATAGGGCGGATCGAGCAGGATCAAATCATGTGGCTGCTTGGCCGGACCAAGGCTCATCACTGAACCGGCCCTGATGTCGCAGCGCGTGCGGGCATCCAGCGCTTGCACATTGGCGTGGATCGTTTTGAGTGCCGCTTCGTCCTGCTCCACGAACAGGCAAAAGCCTGCACCGCGCGACAACGCTTCAAGCCCCAGCGCGCCCGATCCTGCGAACAAGTCTGCCACGCTCAGATCATTAAAACTGCCGATCCGGCTTGCTAGCATGCTGAATAGCGTTTCACGCGTGCGATCAGAGGTCGGCCGCGTGTTGTCTCCCTTGGGTGCGGCAATTCGGCGCCCTCGCCATTCGCCTGCGATAATTCTCATGCGCGGTTCTTGCGCAGCAATTCCTTGCGGAAGCGCTCTACCTGCGTCTGCGGCACTTCGGCCGCCGTACCGCGCGCCAGATTACCCAACTGGAAGGGGCCGTAACTGACCCGCATCAAGCGCGATACCTCGAGCCCGAGATGCTCCAGCACGACGCGAATTTCGCGGTTCTTGCCTTCGGTAATTGTCATTTCGATCCACTGGTTGCGGCCTGTGCGCCGTTCCAGATTGGCATCGATCCGGCCATATTGCATTCCGTCGATGGTAATGCCGTGGATCAATTCTTCCAATTGCTCCTGGCTGATGTCGCCAAAGGCGCGCGCGCGGTAGGTGCGCGGGATGGCCGAGGAAGGCAGTTCCATCGCTCGCTTCAATTCGCCGTCATTGGTCAGCAGCAGCAGCCCTTCAGTATTCATATCGAGCCGCCCAACCGGCATCAGGCGTGGGGTATCCTTAGGAAGAGCATTGCGCAGTGCGGCGTAGATGGTGGGACGACCCGCCATATCTCGTTCGGCAGTGAGTAGACCGGTTGGCTTGTTGAACAGGAACAAGCGCGCAGCTTCGATCTTGCCCACCGGGTTTCCGTCGACCGTGATACCCGCAAGGCTGGTCAGGAAGGTTGCCGGGGTTTCAACGATCTTGCCATTCTGGGCGATCCGGCCATCCACGATCATCCGCTCGATTTCGCGGCGGCTGGCGATGCCTGCACGGGCAAGCAATTTGGCGATCCGGTCCCCTTCGGGCCGATCGGGAGCGCGTTCACCCGAAGGCGCAGGGTCAGGGGCGAGAGACGCGGTAGGTTTGCCGCGACGCGGACGGTGAGGCTGGGCCATGTCGCGGCCTCTAGCGCCTTAGGTGCCTGTGCGCAAAGCCTTCAATTGCTGGCGCGCAGCGCATCCTGCACAGTTTCGTGAAAGCGCAGAATTCCGGTTTCGAGCGATCCCAGCATGATCTGGTCAATCACCCCGCTCGACAGGCCCTGCTGGCCAAGCTCGGCCGCGCGGAAATCTTCCGAGGCAAACACGCCGCCATCAAGCAGTTTCCAACTCCGGTCCCAATGATTGCGCGCCTTGTCGGTGGTGGGCATCTCAGGGATCAGCATAAAGTCCTCGACCAAGGTCCGGTCATGCGCCTGCGGCATTAGCACCATCACATTGATGTAATCGGGGCTGGGGATGATGATCGTCGCAGGCAGTAATTGATAGGCAAAGGTGACCACTCGGCGCAGCGCAGCCATATTGGTGAGGTCGACCCCTTCCATCTCTTCCAGCCGCCCAACAGCCGACCGGGCATGCGGGCCGATCATATCGCCCGAAGTAATACCATCCTTGAAGAACGGGCCAATCGTTTGTGCGTGCAAACGGGTGACATGGTAGCTTTCAAGGAAGGCATCCATGATCAATTTCCAGTTTCCCGCAACCTCATGCGTCTTGCGCGCATAAAGATGGTGTTCGGCAAGGCCAAATGCGTCAAAATCCTCACCCATCTGTTTTGCGAGAGTGAAATCCGCCGCTTCGACAGGCGCAAACCAGATCAGGCCGCCTGCCTCCACGCTGGGCAACTCGATCAGGCCATGTGCGGTTTTGTCCAAACCGGGGAAGGTTTCTGGACGGGGCAGGGCCAGCAGCTTGCCATCGAGCTTGTAGGTCCAGGCGTGATAGGGGCAAACCAGCCGCTTGGCGCAAACCGTTTCGCTGCCTTCGACCAGCCGCGTGCCGCGGTGGCGGCATACGTTGAGGAACACATGCGCGGCGCCATCGGCGTCGCGTGAGAGCAGCAGCGGGCGTCCGGTGGCATCATGCGGTATCGCCATGCCCGGATCGGACAAAAGCGCAGAAGGCGCAATGACTTGGGGCAAGCGGTCAAACAGACCAGCCTTCTCCCGGTTCCAATGATCGGGATCAGTATAAACCGACGCCGGGACTTGGGTAATTCCCGCACCTGCCCGCGTATCGCCTCTCAGGATCGCCTGCGCCAGCGCCAATTGCCCCGGCGTGGGGTTGCCGCCACGTGTCAAAGTATCGGAACTGCTCATCGACCTCTTCCCTAAATCTCCAACAACGCTAGTGTCGCACGAAATTGGGCCAATCGGAAGCGTGCTTGCCAATCGGGCGGCTGGCATACCGGTTTTTGGGGAGAGATTGTGCATGACCGATTCGCATGAGCCGGCGGCCCTGACCGAGCAGCGCAGCCTGTGGCATTCAGTCCTGCCGTACCTAGAGAAGGAATCGCTCGCTGCCTTCTTCGTGGGAGTTTCGTCGGGCTTTCCATACGCGATGATCAGCGCGACATTGACCACCCGGCTCGCCCAAGATGGGATCGATAAGGCAACGATTACAGCCTTCACGCTGGCATTCTTGGTCTACAATCTGAAGATCTTCTGGGCCTGGATCATCGATGGTGTGACCCTGCCCGTGATCGGCCGGATGGGGCAGCGCGTGTCTTGGATGCTGGTGGCGGGGCTGTTCGTCATTGCCGCGACGATCAATCTCGCGCTGGTCGATCCGGCGGCAAATATGGGCTCGACCATAATTGCCGCGGTGCTGGTTGGTGTTGCCGGGGCAACGTTCGACATTGTGATCGATGCTTATCGGATCGAGACACTGCATCCCTATCAGCTAGGTACGGGTTCGGGGATGAGCCAATATGGATGGCGAATTGGGTCTGCCGGGGCTGGCGCACTGGCGCTGGTTGTATCGGCCCGGTATGGCTGGCAGGCGGGCTATATGGCCTGTTCAGTTTTTGCGCTGCCCGCCATGATTACTGCGCTGCTGATGGGTGAGCCAGCACGGCGCAAGGTCGTGATTGCGAAGAAAGGCATCGCCGAGGTTTGGGCCTCGATTATTGGTCCGTTCACAGAATTCTTCCAGCGCCACGGTGCGTGGCTCGTGCTGATGTTCATTCTAGTGCATAAGGTCGGCGATACGCTGGCGAACCTTACCTTCCGGCTGTTGTTCAATGATCTGGGCTTCACCAATGATGAGATCGCGCTGTATGACGTAGGGGTAGGCTTCTGGGCCTATCTGATCGGGATTTTTGTGGGCGGTGTGGCATACGCCAAGCTTGGCCTCAAGCATTCCGTGCTGCTGGCGCTGGTCCTAATGTGTGTGTCAAACCTCAGCTTCGCATGGCTTGCAGCTTCTGGTCATTCCAATATCGGCATGGCGGGAGCAATCGGTTTTGAAAACTTTGCCAGCGGCTATGGCGGCGTGGTTGTGGTCGCCTATTTCTCGGCGCTATGTGATCTGCGGTTTACCGCTTCGCAATATGCGCTGATTTCGGCAGGCGCGAGCGTTGTCGGACGGCTTCTGACGGGCACCACGGCAGGGGGCCTGATTGATTGGATGGGCTATGTCGATTTCTACATTCTCACCACCATATTGGCGGTGCCGGGGATCGTTCTGTTCTGGTGGATGGCGCGGACGGGCCTGATCGATAGTTCGATGGGAACCGCGGGCGAGATTGATACGCCTTAATCTGGCAACTCCTGATTGAGCCTCAACACCGTGCCCGCGAGATAGAGCGAGCCTGCGATCAGTACCGGCAGCCCGTCCTGTGGCAAAGCGGCGAGGGCGGAGAGCACATCGTCCGCAGCGGGTGTTCCGGCTCCGAAGGCACTGGCGGGATGGTAGTCCTGTCCCGGCACCGGCACTGCAGTCAGCGATGCGATTTCCTGTGCGAGCGGATTGATGATCGCAAACGGGTCCTTGTTTGCCAACATGCCGATAATCAGATGCAGGCTTGATCCGGCAAAATGCCGTGCCAGCGCGGCGCCAGCATCCGGATTATGACCGCCGTCGAGCCATACTTCGCGCGCCTCGACCAGCGGCCCGCGCGACAATTTTTGCAGCCGGGCGGGCCAATGAGCGATGTGAATGCCTTGAGCCATGGCCCGTTCTGTAATTGTCACGCTGTTCTGATGGCGCAGCATCGCTACCGCTAGCGCTGCATTGTCTGTCTGATGCAGACCCGGCATTGATGGCAAGGGCAGGGTCAGCGCACCCAACTTGTCGCGGTATTGCAAGGCGTCATCCGCACTTGCCCACCAACACTGTCCGCGCATAGTCAGCAGCGCCCCTGCCGCTTGCGCCACCCGTTCGATTTCCAGCCCGGCTTCGGGCGGATATGTGAAGGTCACCAGCGGGCAACCCGGCTTGGCAATCCCAGCCTTTTCAAACGCAATCCGGGCAATCGGGATTTCGGGCACACCTTCTTCCGGAGCCAGCAAGAAGCGCTCGTGATCGATCCCCAGCGCGGCGATCCCACAGGCGGCAGGGCGCTTCAATACGTTGGTCGCATCAAAGCGGCCGCCCAGTCCAACCTCGATCACACAGGCATCTGCGGGCGTGCGCGCGAAGGCGAGGAAGGTCGCTGCGATGGTTACTTCGAAGAAGCTGGGCGCCAGATCTCCCACCTGATCGAGTACTTCGGCCAGTAGCGCCGCTAATCGATCATCCCCGATGAGCTTGCCCGCAATGCGAATTCGTTCATTATAGCGCACCAGATGCGGGCTGGTAGCAACGTGAACGATTTTGCCATCTGCTTCGAGGATAGCACGCAGAAAAGCGCAGGTTGAGCCTTTACCATTGGTGCCTGCGACATGGAAAACGGGTGGCAAATGGTCTTGCGGGTTGCCCAAGCGCGCCAGAAGGAGCGTGGCGGTTTCCAGCCCCAACCGACCTTGTGGCAGAGATAGCTGGGCCAGCCGGTCAAGTTGCTGCTGAACTGCAGGGCTGTCAGACTTGGCAAAGTCCATATAGCTTAGATCAGGCCGCCTTGGCGCCCTGCAAATAATCCAGCAGCGTCGCCAGCTCCCGCCGCAAATCCTTGCGGTGAACCACCCGGTCAACCATCCCGTGCTTGTGCAGATATTCAGCGCGCTGGAACCCTTCGGGCAGGCTTTCGCGGATCGTATCCTGAATCACCCTCTGTCCGGCAAAACCAATCAACGCATCGGGTTCTGCCAGCTGAATATCGCCGAGCATGGCATAGCTGGCGGTCACGCCGCCCGTGGTCGGATCAGTCAGCACCACGATATAGGGCAGGCCAGCTTCCTTCAGCCGCCGCGTCATCACGGTTGCCTTGGGCATCTGCATCAGGCTGAGAATGCCTTCCTGCATCCGCGCGCCGCCTGCCGCGGTGACCACGATATAAGCGCATTTACGCTTGAGCGCGCGTTCAGCACCGGCGCAGAAGGCGGTGCCAACTGCCATACCCATGCTGCCGCCCATGAAGTGGAAATCCTGCACCCCAACCACGGCAGGCTGCCCGTCAATCTCGCCCGATCCGACGCTAAAGGCATCCTTGTGCGGATTGGCTGCGCGGGCGGCCTTCAGGCGGTCGGTATATTTCTTCGAATCGCGGAATTTGAGTGGGTCTTCCCTCACATCGGGCTGTTTGAGCAGGTCAAAGCCTTCATCGAGCAATTGCGCCAGCCGTTGGTCGGCCGAGAGCCGCCCATGATGTTCACACCGCGGGCAGACACGCAGATTTTCTTCATATTCCTGTGCGAACAGCATTTCCTGGCAGCGCGGACATTTGACCCATAAATCGCCCGGCGTTTCCCGCTTGGGCAGGAAGGGCAGCGAATTGCGGACGCGAGAAATCCAGTTCATGTTCTATCCTTGGCGCGCTGAGTGGACGGCAGCAGCGAGAGCTGAGGTGAGTTCCTTTAGCGCAAGCGGAGCATCCGCGCCATGTTTGCCGACCAGTTCCACCAGCGCCGAGCCGACCACGACCCCGTCCGCCACTTGGGCGATGGCGGCGGCCTGCTCGGGCGTGCGCACGCCAAAGCCGACCGCGACGGGCAGGTCGGTGGCGGCTTTGAGCCGCGCGACCGCCTCGGCGATGCTGGCCTGCGCGGCCTGCTGCTTGCCGGTGATCCCGGCGACCGAGACATAATAGAGAAACCCGCCCGACCCCTCGAGCACGTGTGGCAGGCGCTTTGCATCGGTCGTGGGCGTGGCGAGCCGGATCGGCGCGATCCCGGCAGCGCGCAGCTGCGGGCCGAGCGCGTCGTCCTCCTCGGGCGGAATATCGACGCAGATGACGCCGTCGACGCCCGCCTTGGCGCATTGGTCCGCGAACCACTCCGGCCCGCGCCGCACCATCGGGTTGGCATAGCCCATCAGCACCAGCGGCACGTCCGGGTGCCGCTGACGGAACGCGGCGGCGATGGAGAAGACATCCGCTGTCGTCGTCCCCGCGCCGAGCGAGCGGAGATTGGCCTCCTGAATTGCCGGACCATCGGCCATCGGATCGGTGAAGGGCATCCCCAACTCGATCACATCGGCGCCGCCCGCGACCAACGCGTCGAGATTGACCGCCGTGTCGCCATCACCGGCAGTGATGAAGCAGACGAGGGCGGGGGCGGAGAAGGCGGTGGAGAGGCGGGTCATTTATCCGTCATTCTTGTCCACCCTAAATCGGTCCACGACGATGCCAAGAATCGTCGAAGCGGCGAGAAAGACGAAGCAGGTCGCTGCCAACGACTTGCTATCGCGCCAACCTCCGGTGGTTGCGAGAAATATCACTGTAATCGCGCCGAGCGCGATATTAATCCAAGCAACGCCCCGCTCGCTCACATCTCCACTCCCAACTTCTCAGCCACAGTGAAAATGTCCTTGTCGCCGCGCCCGCATAGATTGGCGAGGATGATCGCATCGTCGGGCATCGTCTTGGCGATCTTAGTAACCGCCGCAATCGCATGGGCGGGTTCCAGCGCCGGGATAATGCCTTCGGTGCGGCACAGCAGCTGGAACGCGTCCAGCGCCTCGTCGTCCGTCACGGCGGTGTATTCGACCCGGCCCATGTCCTTGAGCCAGGCGTGTTCGGGGCCGATGCCGGGATAGTCCAGCCCGGCGCTGATCGAATGGCCTTCGGTGATCTGGCCGTCCTCGTCCTGCAGCAAATAGGTCTTGTTGCCGTGGAGCACGCCGGGGAACCCGCCGAGCAGGCTGGCCGCATGCTGGTCGCCGTCGAGACCGTATCCTGCCGCCTCGACGCCCAGCATCTTTACGTCGGGATCGTCGAGGAAGGGGTGGAACAGCCCCAGCGCATTGGAGCCGCCGCCAATTGCCGCCACCAGCAGATCGGGCAGGCGGCCGGTGCGGGCGAGCATCTGCGCGCGCGCTTCCTTGCCGATCACGCTCTGGAAATCGCGGACCAGTTCTGGGTAGGGATGCGGGCCCGCCGCGGTGCCGATGATGTAGAAGGTGTCATGAACATTGGCGACCCAGTCGCGCAGCCCTTCGTTCATCGCATCCTTCAGCGTCGCCGCGCCGCTGGTGACGGGCACCACTTCCGCGCCGAGCAGCTTCATGCGGAACACATTGGGCTGCTGCCGAGCCACATCGGTCGCGCCCATGTAGATCAAGCAGGGCAAGCCGAAGCGTGCGCAGACGGTGGCGGTGGCAACACCGTGCTGGCCCGCACCGGTTTCCGCGATAATCCGCGTCTTGCCCATGCGCATGGCGAGCAGGATTTGCCCAATGCAATTGTTGATCTTATGCGCGCCGGTGTGGTTCAATTCGTCGCGTTTGAACCAGATTTGCGCGCCGCCGACTGCTTCGGTGAGACGCTCTGCGAAATAGAGTGGGCTGGGGCGTCCGACGTAATGTTCCAGCAGATCGTCGAACTGCGCCTGAAACGCCGGATCGGCCTGCGCCGCGCGATATTCACGCTCGAGGTCCAGCACCAGCGGCATCAGCGTTTCGGCGACATAGCGCCCGCCGTAATCGCCAAAATGACCCCGATCATCGGGTTGATTGCGGAAAGAGTTGGGTTGCTTGGTCATATCTGCAGCGCCGCTTTGCAGAAGGCCGCGATTTTGTCCACGTCCTTGATGCCCGGGGCGCTTTCCACGCCGGACGAAGTATCGACCAGTGGGGCGCCCGTTACGCGGATTGCGGCAGCTACATTGCTTGCCATCAACCCTCCGGCAAGGCCCCATGGCAGCGCACCTGTATATCGCTTGAGCAGTCCCCAATCAAAGGCCAGACCCATGCCGCCGGGCAGCGTGCCTTTCGGCGTCTTGGCGTCAAACAGCAGGAAGTCTGCCGCGCCTGCATAAACTTGCGCGCGGTCAATATCTTCACTCGACGCGATCGACAGCACTTTCCACACTGGCAAGCCAAATTGTGTACGGATTTTCGCAGCGCGCTCAGCCGTTTCTGATCCATGCAGCTGAACCATGTCAATCTTCGCTGCTGAGAGTACCGACTTCAAGAGCGTATCATCAGGGTCAACAAACACACCAACGGTGACGATTCGCCCGGCCGCTGCTTGTGACAGGACTGCTGCTTCGGCTGGTGACACATAGCGCGGAGAAGGCGCATAGAAATTAAGCCCCACGTAATCCGCGCCGCCACTGGCCGCAGCGTCGAGCGCGCCGGGCGTGCTGATCCCGCAAATCTTGATTTTGCTGTGCATTGCCTGGCTACAAGGTTGCTTCGATTTCCCGCGCCGCCAGCACCGGGTCTTCCGCGCGGCTGATCGGGCGGCCGATGACCAGCACGCTGGCACCATCGTCACGCGCCTTGCGCGGAGTAACAACACGCTTCTGGTCGCCAATAGTGGACCCTGCGGGCCGCAGGCCAGGGACGACGAAGAAACCATCCTTCCAGCGCTTATGAACCGCGCCCACCTCCTGCCCCGAACAGACAATCCCGTCGAGCCCGGCTGCTTGCGCCAGATCAGCAAGGCGCATAACCTGATCGTGCGCAGAACCTGACACGCCCGTGCGTTCCAGGTCCCTTTCATCCAGGCTGGTGAGCATGGTAACCGCGACAACCTTGGTCCCCTGAGCGGCCGCGGCCTTGGCATCTTCCATCATGGCCCGCCCACCGCTGGCGTGGACTGTCACAATCGCAGGCTCGGACACATGGATCGCCTGCATGGCTGCTGCGACCGTATTGGGGATGTCGTGCAATTTCAGATCGAGGAATATGGGCAGGCCCACCTGTGCGATTTCATGCACCCCATGATGGCCATGAGTGTAGAAAAACTCCATCCCCAGTTTAATCCCGCCAATATGCGCCTTAACCTTGGCGGCGAGGGTTTTTGCAGCCTCAAGCTTGGGTAAATCGAGCGCCAGAAAGATCGGGTTGGTCATACAGGATCGACAGGCGAAGCGGTCTCTGCGGGCAGGGCGACCTGCGGCATACGCGCAGCTGCCTCGAGTTGTTTTATGCGCCGTTTCAGCCGCCATTTGGTACCGCGATAAAGCAGCCACATAGGCAGGAAACCGATCAGCGCAAAGAAGAGCGCGACAAATCCAATCGGCCATTCGAACAATAGCGCGTCATTGCCGCCCAGCGGCCAGAAACGAATTGCGACCGGTTCACCCCAGTTCATGAATACGAACCCAACGAGTATCGTTGTCAGGACCACCCAACCGACGGTTCTCAAAACTTGCATGGCGTTCCTCTTTGTCTGTCCGCTAGAATGCTAGTCTGGTTCAATACGGAAGTGAAGGGCAGGCGGCGCTGCGCAGCCAGGTCAATCAAATACCCGTTCAAAAATGCGGTCGACTTCCTTGTAGTGGTACGCCAGATCAAACTTGGCCTTGATGTCCTCGGCTGAAAGCGCCGCAATTACTTCGCTATCAGCTTCAAGCAGGTCAAGTAGCGATTTTTCGCCGTCCGATTC
Organism: Erythrobacteraceae bacterium; assembly: GCA_024642545.1. GTDB lineage: Bacteria > Pseudomonadota > Alphaproteobacteria > Sphingomonadales > Sphingomonadaceae > Allopontixanthobacter. The sequence goes on along the minus strand of JAHEAW010000006.1, from coordinate 26,945 downwards.
CCACACTTGCATCGCGTTGCGCTGGACCAGCCGGTAAGCATCCTCGCGGCTCACGCCCGCTTGCGTGAGTGCCAGCAGCACGCGCTGAGAATGGACAAGCCCGCCCATCCGGTCGAGATTCTTCTGCATCCGCGCGGGGTAAACCAGTAGCTTGTCGATCACGCCGGTCAGGCGGCCAAGCGCAAAATCCAGCGTAATTGTTGCATCCGGGCCAATGAACCGTTCGACCGAGGAATGCGAGATATCGCGTTCATGCCACAGCGCGACATTTTCCATCGCAGGTATCGTATAGCCGCGGATCATGCGCGCTTGACCGGTCAGATTTTCGGTCAGGATCGGGTTGCGCTTATGCGGCATCGCGCTGGAACCTTTCTGACCGGGAGAGAAATATTCCTCTGCCTCGAGTACTTCGGTGCGTTGCAGGTGACGGATTTCGACCGCGACCCTCTCAATACAGCTGGCAATTACGCCGAGCGTGGCGAAATACATTGCGTGGCGGTCACGAGGGATCACCTGCGTACTGATCGGTTCGACCTGCAAGCCCAGTCGTTCGGCGACGTGTTGCTCGACGCGCGGGTCGATATTGGCGAAGGTCCCCACTGCGCCAGAAATGGCGCAAGTGGCGATTTCCTCGCGCGCGGCGATCAACCGTTTGCGGCAGCGGGAAAATTCGGCATAGGCCTGTGCCAGTTTGAGGCCAAAAGTCACCGGTTCAGCATGGATTCCGTGGCTACGCCCGATGGTGGGCGTATATTTATGTTCAATCGCGCGGCGTTTGATCGCGTCCAGCAGCAAATCAAGATCTTCCAGCAGAATATCGGCTGCGCGCGCCAGCTGCACTGCCAGCGTTGTGTCGAGAACATCGCTGCTGGTCATGCCCTGATGCATAAAGCGCGCTTCATCGCCAACTTGTTCTGCGACCCAGGTAAGGAAAGCGATCACGTCATGCTTGGTCACTGCCTCAATCGCATCAATTGCCGCTACATCAATCACCGGATCGGTGGCCCACCAGTCCCATAGCGCCCTTGCTGCCGAAGGCGGAACCACGCCCAAATTGCCCAGCTTTTCGGTCGCATGGGCTTCAATCTCGAACCAGATGCGATAGCGCGCTTCCGGCTCCCACAGAGCGGACATTTGCGGGCGGGCGTAGCGGGGGACCATGTTCGACTCCGGAAAAAACTGTTTGCTTGGGCTAAGCTCGTCGGCGGCTAGGCTGGGCGTGCCGCCAGATCAACCCCTTGGCGCATTCAGGCCCTGCATCAAATCAAGCCTTTTGCTTTCAGCGAAACATGTCCCTGACTGCCAATGATGATGTGGTCGTGAACGACAATGCCAAGCAGGCGGCCAGCTTCGGCGATCCGGCCAGTAATCTGGATGTCGGCGCGACTTGGTTCAGGGTTGCCACTGGGGTGATTGTGAACGAGGATCAGCGCGCTGGCGCCGATATCCAGCGCTTGGCGAATAACTTCGCGCGGGTGGATCGCAGCCTCGTCAATCGACCCATCGGCGACATGCTGGTCCAGAACGAGCCGGTTTTGCGTGTTGAGGTAAAGTACCCGCACGCGCTCAACTGTGAGATGCGCCATGTCGATCGTGAGATAATCCAGTAGTGCTTGCCAGCTGCCCAGCACGGGTTTTTGCTCCACCTCAATACGAGCCATGCGCCGTGCCGCCAGTGCCACGCTCTTGATCGCTGCTGCGCTGGTTTCACCGATGCCCTTGACCGCCTGAAGCGCCTTGGCGTCGGCACTGAGCACGCCTGCCAGTGAACCAAAACGGGTGATCAGAGCCTTGGCGGCCGGCTTGGTATCGCCCTGCTTGATTGCGGCGAACAACAGATATTCGAGAATTTCGTAATCGGCGAGCGCCTCTGATCCGCCGCCAAGCAACCGCGCTCGCAGCCGCGCCCGGTGACCAGCCGCACTATGGGAGGCAGGATTGGCAGCCGCACTACTTTCCAGCGATTTTTCGTCAGCTTGCGGCAAGCATCCCTCTTATATCAGCATTACAAAGGTTGCATTGCCTTTGAAGCGAGTTCCGCGCAAGTGTGAGGCCGATGCCGCAAACTGATGATATAATTTCTGAGGAGATTCAATCCTCGGCGGCGGCAAGTGGCCGATGGGGCCGGATTCGGCTGGTGTTGGCGGGCGCAGGGCTGATACTGCTAGTGCTGATTGCGATCACCTGGCTTGAACGCGTTAATATTGCCCGTATCCTGCTTAGCAGCGAATTGACCAAGCTGGGCGTGCCTGTAAAATATACGATTGACGAAATTGGTACTCAGCGCCAGGTGCTCAGCCATATTGTCGTGGGCAACCCGGGCAAGCCTGATCTGACAGTGCAGCGGGCCGAGGTAGCTATCCGGTACAGGTTTGGCATTCCCACACTGGGCCAGATCACACTCGACCAGGCTAGGCTTCATGGCAGTTTCCGCAGCGGCAAGCTCAGCTTCGGCTCGCTCGACCCGGTCATCTTTGCCAAAACGGGCGCGCCGCCGCGCCTGCCGCGTTACGATGTTGTTGTGAACGATGGTCGTGCGCTTATCGAGAGCGATTTCGGGCCGGTTGGCATCAAGGCCGAGGGCAAGGGAATGCTCGATAATGGCTTTAAAGGCATTGTCGCAGCCATTGCGCCGCAGATCAAAGTCGGCGGATGCAGCGCCGAAGCGGTCACCCTTTATGGAACAGTTTCATCGAGTTTGGGGGAGCCAAACTTCTCTGGCCCGGTGCGAATGCGCACGCTCACATGTCCGCAGCAGAAGATCGCTGCCAAGGCAGCAGCGTTGCAGCTGGATGCCACCAGCAACGCCAACTTCACTTCGGCCACTCTCGATGGCCGGTTTGAAAGCGGGACAGTGCGTCAGGCTGACAAAGGCGCCAGCGGGCTAACGGGATCTCTACGCGGTGACTGGCGGAACAAAGCGTTTGATGTTCGATACACTTTGGCCGCGCGCGCCTTCGCCTCAGCGCAGGCCGACGCGGCGGTTCTGACGCTGGACGGATCGCTGCAGGCGCGTGAGAATTTTGAGCAAATCGACGCCGATGCAAAAGTAGAAGGAAATGGTGTCCGCCTTGGGCCAGCGGCTGATCTGGCGCTGGTTTCGGCGTCATCACTTGCGAGCGGATCCTTCGCCGGTCCATTGATTGATCGGGTCCGCAGCAGCTTGAATCGGGAAACCAAAGGCAGCCGGCTGACCGGGCAAGTCAATTTTCGCAAAACGGCGCAGGGCGCCACCCTGATGATCCCGCAAGCGCGCTTGAATGGTGGCAGCGGGCGCCAGCTCATGTCGCTGTCACGTGTTCAGATCAGCAGCATGGGGGCTGCACCGGTGCGATTGTCGGGCAATATTGCGATCGGCGGAGCGGGTTTGCCCAAGATCGTGGGGCGGATGGAGAGTTCTACTGGCGGAAATCTTGTGTTTCGCTTGAATATGCAGCGATTTGCCGCAGGTGCGGGCGCGTTGGCGATCCCTGATCTGGTGATTTCGCAGGGGCATGGCGGCGCGCTTGGGTTTGCTGGGCAGTTGCTCGCCAGCGGGCCGCTGCCGGGCGGCTCTGCCGATGGTTTGCGTATTCCGATCAGCGGCAATTGGTCGCCCGCTAGCGGGTTGGCCTTATGGCGCAGCTGCGTGAAAATTCACTTCGTGCATTTGGCGTTTGCCAACCTCTCACTCGATCAGCATGATCTCACGCTGTGTCCGGCAAAAGATCGGGCGATCCTGCAAAGCAGCGGCCATGGGATGCAGATTGCTGCAGGAATTCCTGCGCTGGATCTCAACGGTACCTTGGCCGGCACACCGATTCATCTTACCAGCGGCGCGGTCGGCTTTGCCTATCCGGGGCTGGTCAAGGGACAGAACCTGAAAGTGGCGCTGGGGCCGCCTGATAGCGAGAACAAATTTGCGATAAGCAATCTGGATGCAAAACTGGGTAGAGACATTGGCGGGACCTTCTCCGGCGCCGATATCAGGCTGTCCGCTGTTCCGCTCGATCTGACCGATACGAGCGGATCGTGGGAATATCGCGGTGGCAGCTTTCATATCGCCAATGCCGCGTTTGCGCTGAAGGACCGACAGCCAGTGCCGCGTTTCAAGCCGCTGCTGGCACGCGATGCTGCGCTCACGCTGTTTGACAGCAAATTAACTGCCGATGCAGTGCTGCGTGAGCGACAAAGCGACCGTCAGATCGTCAAGATCGATATTCACCATAATTTGAATAGCTCGACCGGTCACGCTGACATGCTGCTCGACCATCTGCGTTTCGACAACAAATTGCAGCCTGATCAATTGTCCGATCTGGTCTTGGGCGTCATCGCCAATGCTAATGGTGAGATCAATGGCAAGGGCCGGATCGACTGGGATGCGGGCAAAATCACCAGTTCGGGTGAAGTGGCATCCGGCGGCATGGATTTTGCAGCAGCATTCGGGCCGGTCAAAGGCGCATCGGGCAAAGTCATTTTTACTGATCTGCTCAATCTTACAACGGCGCCCAACCAGACCCTCAAGATAGCTTCGATCAATCCCGGGATTGAGGTCGATAATGGCTCTGTCACTTTTGATATCAAGGATACCAACCTGCTTTCCGTCAAGGGCGGACATTGGCCTTTTCTTGGTGGGACGCTGGACCTCAAGCCCGTTTCAATGACCTTCGGGGCGAGTGAGACCCGCTCATATGTGCTCAAGATTTCCGGAGCAGATGCTGCGCAATTTGTGACCCAGATGCAGCTAGGCAATCTCAGCGCTACTGGCAAGTTCGATGGTACAATTCCACTGGTGTTTGATGCTTTGGGCAATGGCCGGGTCGAAGATGGGGTACTGGCTTCACGGTCACCGGGCGGCAATGTCTCGTATGTTGGCGGGCTAACTTACAAAGACCTGTCCCCGATGGCGAATTTCGCTTTCAACACCTTGCGCAGCCTCAATTACCGCGAAATGCGGGTCGTCATGAACGGATCACTTACTGGCGAACTTGTGACAAATGTGAAGTTCGACGGGGTGACACAGGGCAACGGGGCAAAGCGCAATTTCATCACCAAGCAAATTGCGAAGCTGCCGGTCAAGTTCAACGTCAATATTCATGCGCCATTCTATCAACTTATCACCTCCTTAAAGTCGATGTACGATCCAGCCTTTGTCCGGGACCCGCGCGAATTGGGCCTGATCCCCAGCGATCCGCCGGCAATTAAGGCTGCACTGCAGCCCTTGGCAAAACCTTCAAAACCTACCTTCCCTGAACCACCTGTTCAGAGCGCAGAAAGCGAGAAACTGCCATGACGAAAGCCGAATTGACCTGGACAGGTGAGGGTGCGACATTTCCTCCTATGCGGGATGAGCATTCCAAACCTTCTGGACGGCGCTGGACAGTGCCGATCATGATAGCAGCCACAGCTTTGCTGAGCGGATGCATTTCCGTCAGCTCGCCGGATAAGCCGATCGTGATCGAACTGAACATCAACATCCGCCAGGAAGTAATTTACCGGCTCGCCAAGGATGCCGACAATACGATCAAAGAGAATGCCGATATTTTTTGACTGGCAGATTTTGAATGGAATTTGAGATGATGAGCAATGTGATGAAGCGAGTTGTTCTGGCCGGCGTGGCAGCGTTAATGGCTGTGGGCGGCGTGGCAGGCACAGCCTATGCGCAGCGCGATCCCGCCTATGAAGCTGCCCGTGCATCAGGCAAAGTTGGGGAAAAGATGGACGGCTATCTGGGTATTGTTGGTGCATCTACGGCCGATCTCCAGCGTTTGGTCAATGACATCAATATCAAGCGGCGCGCGGTTTATGCGGACAAGGCACAGGCCGCCAATGCGACGATGGAAGAATATGCGATTACTGCGGGCTGCGTGGCGATTGCTCGTACAGTTCCCGGGGAAAAATATCAGGCACCCGATGGCAGCTGGCAGACCCGGACCAATGCCCCACCGCAGCGCGACAGCCGCTGCCCGGCATAGAACTGCGAAATACTCCGCGCCGTCCGGGCCTACACCGGTTGACTTCAAAATACCCCCCGCCTAAGGGGGCGGCGCCCTCGGCGGGCAGGTCTTGCCCATGCCTAGCATTCCCGTAAAAGGAGTTTGGCATGGTTGACGATCAGTCCGCACGGGAACCCATTGCTGAGGATGCGCGAATCGACGCGCTCGAAGCGCGGTTAAAAGCCGCACGCGAGCGTGAAGAAGACCGTAACCGGCCCAAGTCGTCCGGCGTCGATGCGAATTATCGCAGCGCCAACCGGGTGATGGCGGACCTTCTTGGCGGGATTCTTGGCGGTTTGGTGATTGGCTGGGTAATTGATACCTTCGCTGGCACTTCGCCCTGGGGACTGTTGGCGATGCTGTTCATTGGGATTGTCGTTGCCTTCAGGAACATTTTCCGGATAGCGAATTTGCGGCCCGGCGACACTCCTCCAGAGGGGTAAGCAGGGGCGCGATCGTTTAAGTGGCTTAGGGACGTCAAGATCGTGGCAGCCGAAGTGGCAAAATTAGATCCTATGCACCAGTTTACGATTGCGCCTCTGGGCGGATCGGCCGACTGGACGCTGGCGGGCTTCAATATTGCATTCACCAACAGCGCGCTGTGGATGGCGTTTGCTGCACTCGCGCTGATCGTGTTCGTCGCAGGCGGCATGAAGCGTGAGCTGGTGCCAGGACGGTGGCAGATGGCAGTGGAATTTTTCACCGGCTTTATCGATAACATGCTGCAGGCCAACATCGGCAATAACGGGCGTAAATATATGCCCTATGTGTTCTCGCTGTTCATGTTCATCCTGTTTGCCAATATGCTGGGCCTGTTGCCACTTGGCGTTATCGGCTTGCATCCGTTTACCTTCACAAGTCACTTTACCGTCACCGGAGTGCTTGCGCTCATAACGATATCAATCGTGCTGGTAGTCGGCTTTTGGAAGCATGGTCTGCATTTCTTCTCTCTGTTTGTGCCTAGCGGAACGCCTGTACCGATGATCCCGGTCATCTTTGTCATCGAAATCTTCTCCTTCATCCTGCGGCCATTCAGCCTGGCACTGCGACTGTTTGTCGCAATGATGGCCGGTCATGTGCTGCTGGAAGTGTTGTCCAGCTTCGTCATCGACGGAACCAATGCCGGTCCGCTATGGGCTGGCGTAGTTGGCTTGCCGAGCTATCTGCTGATGATCGGCATTTGTGCGCTGGAAATTCTGGTTTCGGGCATCCAGGCCTATGTGTTTGCGCTGCTCACAGTGTTTTACATTAATGATGCTGAAAACCTTCACTAAGAACCAAGTTCAACCCTATTGAATTGAATGAAAAGGAAATAACAATGGATCCTCAAGCTGCAAAAATGATTGGTGCAGGTCTTGCTGCAATCGGAACGGGCCTCGCGGCTGTCGGTGTGGGCAACATCTGGGGGAGCTTCCTCTCCAGCGCACTGCGGAATCCGGGTGCTGCAGACGGCCAGCAGGGCCGCCTGTTCGTTGGCTTCGCAGTGACCGAACTTCTGGGTCTGCTCGCATTCGTCGTCGCAATGATACTGATCTTCGTCTGATCTTGTCGATGCAGGCGGTGCGGGGCATTGCGCCGCGCCGCCCGCATTGCCGCTTTGTCTGATCTACTGGACCGCAGCCCATGCCTCAAATTGCCCAGCTTGCCCAAACTTACTCCAGCCAGATTTTCTGGTTGCTGGTGTTTTTCGGCATTGTCTTTGTATTTGTCGGCCGCGGGATGGTGCCCAAGGTTATGAGCACAGTGGACCTGCGCGATCAGCGGATTTCCGGTGATCTTGCTGCTGCCACGGCAGCGCGGGAAAAGGCTGACGAAGAAGAAGAAAACTGGCGGCGGCGCGAGAATGAAAATCGTGCTTCCGCGCATGCGATCGTGGTGGAAGCCAAGGCCAAGGCCGCTGCCGATAGCGAAAGTAAGCTGGCCGCTGCCCAAAAGCGGCTCGACGCAAAGCTTGCTGAGGCTGAGGCTGACATTGATGCTGCCCGCGTTTCTGCGTTGGCCGAAGTCGAAGGCGTGGCTGCTGAAGCCGCTCAGGACATCGTGCAGCGAATTGCGGGGCTTAAAGTTACCGCCGCCAAAGCCAACAGCGCAGTCAAGAAGGCGATGAGTGATGCCTGATACGACAGTTGCTCCGGACATGACGTCTATGCAGTCGGCAGCTGCGGCCACGCATACCGAACACACCGAAGTGCCGCACGCTGAACCTGAACTGTTTGGCCTTGCGCCGTTCCAGATCGTCTCTTCGGCGATGTTCCTGCTATTCCTGATCATGATCTGGAAAAAGGTTCCGGCGATGATCGTGGGCGGGCTCGACAAGGGCATTGCCGCGATCAAGGCAGAACTGGATGAAGCAAAGGCACTGCGCGCCGAAGCGGAAGCTTTGCGTGATGAATATGTGGTCAAGATGAAGGAAGCTGAAGAGCATGCCGAAGCCATGGTTCATGGCGCGCAGGCAGAAGCGGAATCGATCCTGGCCAAGGCTGAGGCGGACGGCAAGGCCATGATCGCTCGGCGCAAGAAGATGGCAGAAGACAAGATTGCGTCGGCTGAACGCAATGCCGTGAACGAAGTACGCCAGAAGGCCGCAAGCGCTGCTGCGGTGGCTGCCAAGGGCCTGATTGTCGAAGGTCATGACGCCGCTGCTGATAGCAAGCTGGCTGACCAACTGATCGGAGAAATCTGAGCTGATTGCTGCTTCTTAGTGTCTGCAAACGGGCGGCCTGCGGGTCGCCCTTTTTCGTTCTAGAAGCTGTCCTTTGCTGCACGCAGCGCTGCAAAGGTATCTTCCGGCGTCCTGCCGCCCCATTTGGCCATCAGCACGGGATCATCTGCCCGCAGGAAAGGATTGGTTGCCAATTCGCGTGCCAGTGGCATCGGTACAGTCCGCTCGGTCCGGCTGCGCTTGTCGGCAATTTCAACTGCGTAGTCGGCCAGTGCGACATTACCGGGATCAGCATGAACTGCGAATTTGGCATTGGCTTCGGTATATTCATGTGCGCAGTACAGCATCGTATCTGCCGGTAGTGCCTTGACCCGCTGGAGGCTGGCCCAGAATTGCCGCGGAGTGCCTTCAAACATTCTGCCGCAGCCCAGTGCAAACACTGCATCGCCGACCATCGCTATTTCAGCCTCTGGCACGTGATACGCCACGTGACCCAGCGTGTGCCCGCCGACATCGATGACAGCGGCACTATAGCCGCCTAGCTTGACCGTATCGCCGTGGGAGACCTCACGGTCGATCCCGGCAATGCGCGCGGCCTCAGCCAAAGGGGCAGTGATCGTACAGCCGGTGGCATCCTTGATCGCCTGATTGCCGCCTGCATGGTCAGGGTGCCAATGCGTGTTCCATATCTGCGTGATGGTCCAGCCCTTGGTCTGCGCCTGCGTGAGATATTCGGCGGCGTCAGGTGTATCGATACACACCGTCTCGCCGCTGGCAGGATCATGGAGAAGATATCCGTAATTATCGAACAGGCAGGGAAATTGGTGAATCTGAAGCATGAGCGGCACAATACGCGCTGGTGCCACAGTAGGAAAGGCCCGCCTGCCGAAATGGGCAAGCGGGCCTTTCAATTGGCATCCCCACCTTCGCAGGAGCGCCCAACGCAGGTGCGATTACTCGCTTTTGCCCTTCAGCGCTTCGCCGAGAATGTCGCCCAGCGATGCACCCGAATCGGATGAACCAAACTGTGCCACGGCTTCCTTCTCTTCTGCGATCTGACGCGCCTTGATGGAAAAGTTAGGCTTCTTGGATCGGTCAAAACCAATGACCATCGCATCAATCTTCTGGCCCGGCTGGAAGCGGTCGGGACGCTGCTCGTCACGGTCACGGCCAAGGTCCGAACGCTTGATAAAGCCGGTCGCGCCATCTTCGCCAACTTGCACCTCGAGGCCGCCATCGCGCACTTCGAGGACGCTGACTGTGACCACGTCGTTGCGCTTCAGTGCGCTGCCGCCAGCAGCTCCTTCTGCAGTCGGCGCGCCTTTTTCGAGCTGCTTCATGCCCAGGCTGATGCGTTCCTTGTCAGTGTCGACATCGAGTACGACAGCCTGAACTTCTTCACCCTTGCGGTGCAGCGCCAGTGCGTCTTCGCCCGAAATGCCCCACGCGATATCGGACATGTGAACCATGCCATCGACATCGCCATCGAGGCCGATGAACAGGCCGAATTCGGTCGCGTTCTTGACTTCGCCGGTGACGGTCGAGCCGACCGGGTGCCTGGAAGCGAATTCTTCCCAAGGATTGCCCTGAGCCTGCTTGAGGCCAAGGCTGATCCGGCGCTTTTCAGAGTCCACTTCGAGCACGACCACGTCGACTTCCTGGCTGGTCGAAACGATCTTGCCGGGATGGACGTTCTTTTTGGTCCAGCTCATTTCGGAAACATGGACCAGGCCTTCGATGCCTGCTTCGATTTCCACGAAAGCGCCATATTCGGTGATGTTGGTAACCACGCCAGACATCTTCATGCCAACCGGATATTTGGCTGCAACACCGTCCCAGGGATCGCTTTCCAACTGCTTCATGCCCAGGCTGATGCGCTGCGTATCGCTGTTGATGCGCACGATCTGGACAGTGACAGTATCACCGATGTTGATCACTTCGCTGGGGTGATTGACGCGCTTGTAGCTCATGTCGGTGACATGCAGCAGCCCGTCGATACCGCCCAGATCCACGAATGCACCGTAATCGGTGATGTTCTTCACAACGCCGTCGATCACCTGGCCTTCTGCCAGCTCACCGATCAGTTCGTTACGCTGTTCAGCGCGGGTTTCTTCCAGCACGGCGCGGCGCGAGACCACGATATTGCCGCGGCGGCGATCCATCTTGAGGATCTGAAACGGCTGCGGAATTTCCATCAGGGGGGTGACATCGCGCACAGGGCGGATATCGACCTGCGAACCGGGCAGGAAGGCCACGGCACCGTCGAGATCGACAGTGAAGCCGCCCTTGACCCGGCCGAAGATACGGCCCTCGACGCGGACGCCTTCGCCAAATTCGCTTTCCAGCTTGTCCCACGCGGCTTCGCGACGAGCGCGGTCGCGGCTGAGCATGGCTTCACCGTCGGCATTCTCGACGCGGTCGACATAGACTTCGACTTCATCGCCAACGGTCAGGCCGTGGCCTTCTTCGCCGCGGTTGAATTCCTTAAGGTCAATCCGGCCTTCGCTTTTGAGGCCAACGTCGATCACGGCGAAGCCGCCTTCGATTGAGGTCACGGTGCCTTTGACGACGCGGCCTTCAAAGCCGTCTTCGCCTGCACCGCCAAGTTGTTCGTTGAGAAGCGCTTCGAAATCGTCGCGCGTAGGGTTGGCAGATGTTGCCATGGATTGGAGTTTCCTAATTCACGTTTTTACCGGCCAGGCGGTTGTTTCCGCCGGTCTTTTCTCCGCCTCCTGCACCATTGCATTGGCGGGCCAAAGGGCCGAACTGCCGCGGGGGCCGAATACCCGTCGCGGCGTCCGTGGGAGTTTTCCTGCCAATGACACGGCGAAGCGCCCGAAAGCGCAGCAGATGTGCGAACCCTTGGAGAATTGTCCCTTGGACGGCCGGGCCAGTAAGCCAAAGCCCCGCCAAAAGCAAGCACAATGCGTCCAGCGCAGCGGATTGCCGGGTGGCTTGTTGCCAAGCGGAAATCCAACAATATGGAACACATGGAACACGGTCCTGAGGGAGATTTCTGCCGTGCGCTCAAACGTCCCCACAGGCGGAAACGGGATGCAGCCGGGAGGATGGGGCAGACCATGCAGCCAGTTAGCCGACTACACCGGGTGTAGGACAGACCTGCCGCGCCGCCCCGTCAGCGTGACAGGGCTTCCTCGGCTGCCTCGATAGCGGCTTCAACCGCCTGATCGCGGCCGAAATGGGTGGTGTCGATCACCAATGCGTCAGGCGCTGCCTTCAGCGGAGCATCGGCGCGGCCGATATCGCGCGCATCGCGGCGGGCGATGTCGTCTTCGATTTCGCGCAAGTCCAGGTCGAGCTCGCGCCCCTGCATCTCCAGCCAGCGGCGTTTGGCCCTTTCGGTGACGCTGGCAGTGATGAACAGCTTTATCTCGGCCTCTGGCGCGATGACGGTGCCAATATCACGCCCGTCGAGCACGGCACCGCCCGGCTGCATGGCAAAGGTACGCTGACGTTCAAACAAGGCCTGCCGTACCACCGGATGGACCGAGACCCTGCTGGCAAAGCCGCCGGTTTCCTCTGAGCGGAGTGCTTCATCCTCCAGCAACGCACCCGGAAAGGCGCACCCCGCCAGAGCATCCCGCGGATCCTCGGGGTTGCCACTATTCAGCTGGACCTGCCGCCCGACAGCGCGGTAAAGCAGCCCGGTATCGAGATGCGGCAGCTTGAAATGCACTGCCAGTGCCTTGGCGATTGTGCCTTTGCCCGATGCGGTGGGACCGTCGACCGCGATGATCATGCAGAGACCTTCCGTCTGGCAGCCACGGCCCGCAACAGCCCTAACAGCGCGATTGTCATCCACACCACTTCAAGCACCATTGTCGGCAGGTTGAAATTGACCGTTAGCGAAACGGTGAGCAGCGCCGCTCCGATCAGATTGATCAGGTTAAAGGCAATCATGTCCATCGCTTTGGAGATGTTGCTATAGGCATATGCGGCGATGATGCAAAAACTCCCGGCAAAGCCGATCAGATCGGCGGCAAAGGGAGTGAGATAACTGGTCATGCGGCCACCTTCGCGATCAGCGCCTCGAAACCAGGGAAGCTGGTCGCGATCGGGCGAGTGTCGTCAATTTCCACTCCGTCGCGGCTCGCCAACCCCGCCACTGCCATACTCATGGCGATACGGTGGTCGAGATGGGTGATAACCGGCCCGCCGCCGGTCAGCAGTTCCCCGCCAGTTCCCTCGATAATCAGGCCATCCTCAGTTTCGCTTACTGCTGCGCCGACAGCGGACAGCGCGGCAGCCATTGCACAAAGCCTGTCACTTTCCTTGACCCGCAATTCATCGAGGCCGCTGGTCACGGTGCGGCCCTGTGCCGCGGAAGCCGCGACAAACAGCACCGGGAATTCGTCGATCATGCTGGGCGCGAGCTTGGGGTCAACTTCGATCCCGGTCAGGGCGGAGTGGCGCACACGCAGATCGGCCACCGGCTCGCCGCCCACTTCGCGGGGGTTCAACTCATCGATACTCCCGCCCATCGCGCGCAGCACGGTCACGATCCCGGCGCGGGTGGGATTGAGGCCGACATTTTCGATGATGAGATCGCTCCCCGGCACCAGCAAGGCGGCAACGATGAAAAAGGCAGCTGACGACGGATCGCCGGGCACGACAATGTCCTGCGGCTGCAATTCGGCATCGCCGCGGATATGGATGTACCGCTCTCCGTTTACTTCTTCGACCGTCAATTCCGCACCGAAGCCGCGCAGCATCCGTTCCGAATGGTCGCGCGTCGGCACCGGCTCGATTACGGTGGTGATACCCGGCGTGTTGAGCCCCGCCAGCAAAACTGCGCTTTTGACCTGCGCTGATGCTACCGGCAGGCGGTAAGTGACCGGTACAGCAGGCAGGCTGCCATCTATCATCAGCGGCAATGTGCCGCCGGGCGAAGAGGAGAAACTCGCGCCCATTAAGCTAAGCGGTTCGATCACCCGGCCCATCGGTCGGCGCGACAAGCTGGCATCGCCGGTAAAAGTGGCGCTAATGCCGTGGCTTGCAATCACCCCCATCAGCAGACGGGTGGAGGTACCGCTATTGCCCATCGCAAGCGCTTGAGCAGGCTGCAGCAATCCGCCGACCCCAACACCGTGAATGGTCCATGTGCCGTCCTGTGCGCGTTCAATCTCGGCACCCATCTGACGCATCGCTTGCGCAGTCGCGAGCACATCCTCGCCTTCAAGCAGACCCGTGACAGTGGTTTTGCCTACCGCCAATGCGCCAAGCATCAGCGAGCGGTGGCTGATCGACTTATCACCCGGAACCCGCATCGTACCGCGCAGCGGCGCGGAGGTGGAAAATTTGCGCGGGATGGGCTTGTTCGGCACGGGCGTGCGTTCCTATATCAGCGTTGGTTGAGACGCGGCGGCTTTTGACAGTGCGATTGGCCTATGGCAAGGCGCGCCCGCTCTTGATTCTGTCCCGCTGGTGATGCACGGGCCAATCCCGTCAAGTTATTCGAATTTTACGCCTGGGCCTACTCGGTCAGGCAGTTTTGAGGAAATGTAATGGTCAAGCCAGAATGGGGTACCAAGCGTTCGTGCCCGAAATGCGGCACCCGCTTTTATGATCTGGGCAAGGAAGACCCCGCCACCTGCATCGAATGCGGTGATGAATGGTTCCCTGAGCCTGTGCTCAAGTCCAAGCAGCCGATTCCGTTCGAAGACGAGAAGAAGAAGGACAAGGAACCCGATTCCGATCTTGGTGATGATGATCTGGACGATATCGACGAAGATGACGATTCGCCGGACAATGATGTTGATCTGGGCGGTGATGACGACCTCGGTGTTGGCCCAGGCAAGGGCGATGACGATCAGCCTGAATCCTGACCAAATTATCCTTGCCAAGCCGGGACGCCGTCCATAAAGGGCGGCGTCCCGGCTTTTAAGGCGGGGCAGCGTGAGTTAAAATACGCGCTTACATGAATGGCACGGGGCCTTAGCTCAGCTGGGAGAGCGCAACACTGGCAGTGTTGAGGTCAGCGGTTCGATCCCGCTAGGCTCCACCATTTCACCGTCTTTTGTTTCAGGACGGGCTGCAAACCGCGCTTTGCTGCGCTTCCGGTGCTCACGGGCTTAACGCCCGCTCCGCTCCGGTTCTCGCAAAGCACGCTTTTGGCCTTCGACCTGCACCAAAATACGGGTAAATGGTTTTGAATATTATTGCAGATGCTGGCGCACAGGCGGTGGCGCGGCGATATAGAGAACAAGTCGATCAACCGATCGCACGCTGGCCAACGAGGTTTCGTTCGCCGGCGCTTTTGGCATTTAACGCCGTGAACCACGCGGCGGAGGAGTGAGGCATATGTTTGATAGCCTGTCCGACCGCCTTGGCGGAGTGTTCGACCGGCTGCGCGGACGCGGCGCCTTGTCAGAACAGGACGTGCGCGATGCGATGCGCGAAGTGCGTGTGGCGTTGCTGGAAGCCGATGTCGCGCTGCCGGTGGTGCGGCGCTTTGTTGACCGGGTCACCGAAAAGGCGATTGGTTCAGAAGTGCTGCGCTCGGTCACGCCGGGCCAACAGGTTATCAAGATCGTCAATGACGAGTTGATCGAAACGCTAGGCGGGGAACAGCAAGAGGGCCTGATCCTCGAGGCCAAGCCGCCGGTCGTGATCATGATGGTCGGCTTGCAAGGGTCGGGTAAAACCACCACCACCGCCAAGCTGGCCAAATATATCCGCGAAAAGCACGGCAAGAAGGCGATGATGGCATCGCTCGACGTCAATCGCCCGGCCGCGCAGGAACAGCTTGCTGTACTTGGCACGCAGGTGGATGTGGCAACGCTACCTATCGTCGCGGGCCAGCAGCCGGTTGATATTGCTCGCCGGGCGATGGAATCGGCCAAATTGCAGGCGGCTGATGTGCTGCTGCTCGATACCGCAGGCCGCTTGCATGTCGATGAAGCGCTGATGGCGGAAATGAAAGCGGTTGCCAGCATTTCAGCGCCGACCGAAGTGCTGCTGGTGGTCGATGCGCTGACCGGCCAGGACGCGGTGAATGTGGCGCAGAGCTTTTCTGGCGAAGTCGGGTTGACTGGCGTTGTCCTGACCCGGATGGACGGTGATGCGCGCGGCGGTGCGGCACTGTCCATGCGGCATGTCACGGGCAAGCCGATCAAATTTGCCGGGACAGGCGAAAAGCTCGACGCGCTCGAAGCATTCCAGCCGAGCCGGATTGCCAATCGCATTCTGGGCATGGGCGATGTCGTGTCGCTGGTGGAAAAGGCCGCCGCCACGATCAAGGCAGAAGATGCCGAGGAGCAGGCCCGGCGGATGGCCAAGGGGCTGTTCGACCTCAATGATCTGCGTACGCAGCTAAAGCAGATGCAGGCGATGGGCGGGCTTGGCATGCTGGCAGGGATGCTGCCAGGTATGAAGAAGGCCAAGGCCGCACTGTCGCAAAGCGGGATGGACGACAAGTTGTTGGTCCATATGGACGCGCTGATCGGATCCATGACGCCGAAAGAACGCGCCAATCCGGCCTTGCTAAACGCCAAACGCAAGAAACGCGTGGCAGCAGGTTCTGGCTTGCAGGTTCAGGACATTAACCGGCTGCTGAAAATGCATCAGGAAATGAGCCGTGCGATGAAGCAGATCAAGAAACTGGGCGGACTTAAGGGCCTCGGCGCGCTGTTTGGCAAGGGCGGAATTGATGCTGCCATGCCCGGCCTAGGAGGCGGCATGGGCGGTGGCTTGCCACCCGGTTTGCCCGGCTTAGGTGGCCCAAAGAAAAAATGAATATCAGTGATTTATACTTGAAAGGTAAATTATAATGGCAATTGCACTTCGACTTTCGCGTGGCGGCGCCAAGAAGCGTCCCTATTACCGCATCGTGGCCGCTGACCAGCGCGCACCGCGTGACGGCAAATATCTTGAGCAGATCGGTACATATAATCCGGTTCTGGCCAAGGATGATGAAAACCGCGTCAAGCTGAATGAAGACCGCGCCCGGTACTGGCTTGGCGTTGGCGCCCAGCCGAGCGACCGCGTGGCCCGTTTCCTGGACGCAGCTGGCGTGCTGGAACGCGCCGCCCGCAACAATCCCAACAAGGCCAAGCCAGGCGAAAAGGCCACCGAGCGCGCAGAGGAAAAGGCCGCCAAGGCTGCTGAAGCTGAGGAAGCTGCCAAGGCCGCTCAAGAAGAAGCGAAGGCTGCTCCTACTGAGGAAAAAGTGATCGAAGCGCCTGCTGAAGAAGCGCCTGCTGAAGAAGCACCGGCTGAAGCACCGGCTGAAGAACCGGCCGCGGAAGAAGCGCCAGTAGAAGCTGCTGCTGCCGAAGAAGCGCCAGCTGAAAATACGACCGAAGACAAGGCCGAAGACAAGGCCGAAGACAAGGCCGAAGACAAGGCCGAAGGTTAAGCCTTTGGCTGACAGTTCGCCCGTCACGCTGGCGGCCATTATTGGCGCGCATGGTGTGACGGGCGATGTGCGTCTGAAGCTGTTTGGTGAAGGGTGGGAATCGCTCAGGCGGTTCAAATCCTTCAACGGCGGCGCTTTCACGCTCAAGACTATCCGCAGTGATAACAAGGGCGGCGCCGTTGCTCGTTTTGCGCAGTGCTGCGACCGTAACACAGCAGAAAAGCTGCGCGGTACCGCGCTGACGGTCAGCCGGGAAGACTTCCCCGAGCTGGCCGAGGGTGAATATTACTTCGCCGATTTGATTGGCTTGCCCGCCACTTCCGAAACCGGCGCAGCGCTCGGCACGGTGGTCGATGTGATGAATTATGGCGCGGATGACATCATCGAGGTTGAGCGCCCGCAGGTTGAGGGGCAGCGCACCAAACGCTTTATGGTGCCGATGAACCGTCAAGCCGTGCTCGAATGGAGCGCGGCTGGCATGATAATCGACTCCGCCTTTGTGATTGACTAGGCAAGAGCGATGATGCTCGGGCTCGTTTTGTTGGCACTGCTGGTTGCAGCCTTTGGTTTGGCTTTCGCTTTGGTTCTCGACTTTGCGAAGCCGGCTATGCCGTGGAAGCGGCGTGCCCTGATTGCCGCGCTTGGTGCGGGGTTCATCCCATCCTTGCCCGCGTTCTTTGCCATCGGATCGGAATTGGGGGCGGGTAAAGAAGGGGTCATTGCCTTGTCTGCGATATTTGTCCTTGCGCTGTTTCTGTCTTTGGTGATCGGTTTTCCCGTGGCCTATTCTGTCACGCGTCAGTCCGAATCGAGGCACAATCCACCTGTCCGCCCAGATGTCTTCGAATGAGATGAGTTTCGCAGCTACCATCCTCACGCTTTACCCAGAGATGTTTCCGGGCCCACTGGGTGTCAGTCTTGCGGGCCGGGCGCTGGAGGAGGGGAAATGGTCGCTGGATTGTGTCCAGTTGCGCGACTTTGCGGCGGATAAACACCGCACGGTTGATGACACACCTGCGGGCGGCGGGGCCGGAATGGTGCTCAAGGTTGATGTTCTGGCAGGCGCGATCGACCATGCGCGCAGCCTCAGCCCCAAGGCGCCGGTGCTGGCTATGACGCCGCGCGGTACGCCGATTTCGCAGGCGCGCATTCGTGAATTGGCGGCCGGACCGGGGGTCTCGATCCTGTGCGGCCGCTTCGAAGGTTTTGATGAGCGGATATTCGAGGCGCGCGAAGTCGAGGAAGTATCCGTGGGCGACATTGTCCTGTCGGGCGGGGAACCGGCGGCGCTGATGATTCTCGACGCTTGCATTCGCCTGCTTCCCGGCGTAATGGGCGCGGCTTCTAGTGGTACCGAGGAAAGCTTTGAAGAAGGCCTTCTCGAATATCCTCATTATACCCGGCCCCAGGAATGGGACGGGCGCACGATCCCCGAAGTGTTGCGATCGGGGGATCATGCAAAGATCGCAGCGTGGCGTAAAGCCATGTCGGAAGATCATACACGGTTACGCAGGCCGGACCTTTGGGAACGCTATAGTGGCGTTCGGGATCAGTCTGCCTCTGGCGCGCGACGAATGGATAAGGACCAGGGTCAATGAACCTGATTCAGCAGATCGAAGCCGAGGAAATTGCCAAGGCTGCGAAGGAAATACCGGCTTTCCGCGCAGGTGACACTGTTCGTGTCGGCGTGAAAGTTGTCGAAGGCACGCGTGAGCGTATCCAGATGTTCGAAGGCGTGTGCATTGCCCGCTCCAACCGCGGCATGGGCAGCAATTTCACGGTGCGCAAAATGAGCTTCGGCGAAGGGGTGGAACGCGTCTTCCCGCTCTATGCGCCGATCGTGGACAGCATCACCGTGGTCCGCCGCGGCGTCGTGCGCCGCGCCAAGCTGTATTATCTGCGCGGCCGCACCGGCAAGCGTGCGCGTATCGCAGAACGGCGGGACTACGCCGCCAAGGCGTAAGTCTTGCGCAAGCGAGATAGAGAAGGGCGCTGCGGCAAGGCCGTAGTGCCCTTTTTCTTTGCGCTGGGCGCACGTGCCGCTAGGTATCGGGCAAGAATTTCGGGAGGATTTGATTTGTTATGCGCCTGTTGCTCGCCGCTGTTGCCGCTTGTTTCATCGCCCAGCCGCTGCACGCGCAGGAAACGACCATGACGAAACCGCAGGTTCTCAGTTTCGAGCGTGTTTTCGCAAGTCCGGACCTCAACGGCCCAAGTCCGCGCGCGGCAATGTTGTCGCCTGACGGGCGTTATCTGACGTTGCTGCGCAACCGTCCAGATGACAAGGAACGCTATGACTTGTGGGGCTATGATCGCGATCGCGGCGAATGGACGATGCTGGTCGACAGCAAAAAGATCGGGTCAGGTCGTGCATTGTCCGAAGATGAAAAGATGCAGCGCGAACGGGCCCGCGTTGGCGGGCTGACCGGCATCATATCCTATCAGTGGGCACACGACGGCAAATCAATCCTGGTACCGCTTGACGGTGATCTTTACCTGGCCGGGCTCGACGGGAAAATAACCCGGCTAACAGATACCGAAGAAAGCGAACTGAACCCAGCGCTCAGCCCCAAGGGTGCGTATGTTTCCTTCGTGCGTGACCGGCAATTATGGATTGGCCCGGTAAATGATGGCGCCGGCACAGGCGCTGTGCCGATCACACCGCAGGAAGGCAAAGCAATCCGCTGGGGCGAGGCGGAATTTGTCGCGCAAGAAGAAATGAATCGGCTTACCGGTTTCTGGTGGTCACCCGATGAAAAACGCATTGTGGTCCAGCGCACTGATGAAACGCCGGTCGGGATCGTCACTCGCGCAGCCATCGGCGCAACGGGCACCAAAGTGTACGAACAAAGCTATCCCGCAGCGGGCACCAACAACGCGATAGTCCAGCTGTTTGTGATGGATCCCGACGGCGGCGACAGGGTGCAGGTCGATCTGGGCAGCAACGAGGATATTTATCTGGCGCGGGTCGATTGGGCCCCTGACGGCAAAACGATTTATGTTCAGCGCCAGAACCGAGACCAGAGTGTGCTTGATATGCTGAAAGTCGATCCGTTGACTGGCAAATCAACCGTAATTTTTACCGAGAAAGCTGCGGCGAATTATTGGATAAACCTCTCCAATAATTACAAATTTCTCGATGATGGCAGCCTGATCTGGTGGTCAGAGCGCGATGGTTTCGGCCACCTCTATCGCTTCGCCGGCGGGAAATGGACCCAGCTGACCAAGGGTGATTGGGTGGTGACCAAACTTGTTGGTGTCGACCAGAAATCAGGGCAGGTCACTTTCACCGGCAACAAGGACGGAGTCCTGCAAAGTCAGATTTATGCGCTTGATCTCAAGACGCCGGGCCACATCAGGCAGCTGAGTGAGGCAGACTATTTCAACTCTGCCAGTATGGATGACAATGGCCGCACAATGCTGGTCACGCGCAATGCGCCGGATCAGCCGCTCCAGAACTATATCGCCGATGCAAGTGGGAAACGCCTTGCATGGATCGAGGAAAACAAGCTGGACGCCAATCATCCTTACGCGCCCTATGTGGCCAGCCACCGGATGCCGACTTACGGGTCGATCAAGGCTGATGATGGCAAGACTGACCTGCATTATTCAATGATCACACCTGAAATGGAGCCGGGCAAACGCTATCCCGTATTCTTCAGTCACTATGGCGGACCGCACGTGCAAGTGGTGGCGAATACCTGGACCGGCGCTTTGGCGCAGGCCGTGGTCGACAAGGGATACATTTGGTTCGAAATCGACAATCGCGGATCAGACAATCGCGGCGTTGCGTTTGAACAGCCGATCTACCGCGCAATGGGCGGAGTGGAAGTACGTGATCAGAAATCGGGTGCGGAATATCTGAAGACACTGGATTTCGTCGATCCGGCAAAAATCGCAGTCTACGGCTGGTCCTATGGCGGCTATATGACGTTGAAAATGCTTGAAGCCGATCCGGGCCTTTATGCCGCTGGCATTTCCGGTGCGCCGGTCACGAAATGGGAACTTTACGATACCCATTACACTGAACGGTACATGGGCGATCCGCGTCAGGTTGTGCAGGCGTATGACAAAGCCAGCGCGATACCCGATGCAGACAAAATCACTGATCCGCTGCTTCTGATCCACGGTATGGCGGATGATAATGTGGTGTTCGAAAACAGCACCGCGCTGATCGCCAAGCTGCAAGGTGATGCGGTGCCGTTCGAAATGATGCTGTATCCTGGTTACACCCACCGGGTTGCGGGAGAGAAGATCAGCCCCCATTTGTGGAATACCATCTTCGCTTTCCTCAAAGAACATGGCGTAACCCCGCCGGAATGACGGGCCAATAAGGCGAGGTGAATAGGTATTTAGCTGGCTAAATCGGAATTGCATTGCGATGGGCGGCGCGCGGCTTAGTGCGGCCTCACAGAATTTTTGGAGTTGAAGAATGGGTTATCGGGTGGTCGTGGTCGGTGCGACAGGGAATGTCGGGCGCGAAATGATGGCGATTCTTGCCGAACGCGAATTTCCGATTGAGGAAATCGCGGCGGTTGCCAGTGCACGCTCGCACGGCACCGAAGTGGAGTTTGGCGACACCGGCAAAATGCTCAAATGCAAGAATATCGAGCATTTTGATTTTGCGGGCTGGGATATTGCCCTGTTTGCGGCTGGTTCCGACGCGGCCAAGGTTTACGCCCCCAAAGCTGCCGCTACAGGCTGCGTGGTGATCGACAATAGCTCGCTGTACCGGATGGACCCGGATGTGCCGCTGATCGTGCCAGAGGTGAACCCCGATGCGATTGACGGCTACGCAAAGAAGAACATCATTGCCAACCCCAATTGCTCGACCGCACAATTGGTCGTGACGCTCAAGCCGCTGCATGATGCAGCGACCATCAAACGCGTGGTGGTCAGCACTTATCAATCAGTGTCCGGCGCAGGCAAAGCCGGAATGGACGAATTGTTCGAACAAAGCCGCGCGATTTTTGTCGGCGACAGTGTGGAGCCGCGCAAATTCACCAAGCAGATCGCTTTCAACGTGATCCCGCATATCGATGTTTTCCTCGATGATGGTTCGACCAAGGAAGAATGGAAGATGGTGGTCGAAACCAAGAAGATCCTCGATCCGAAGATAAAACTCACGGCAACTTGCGTGCGGGTGCCGGTATTTGTCGGCCATAGTGAAGCGGTCAATATCGAGTTTGAAAACGAACTTTCTGCCGAAGCGGCACAAGATATTCTGCGCGAGGCGCCGGGCATCATGCTGGTCGATAAGCGCGAGGATGAAGGCTATGTCACCCCGGTCGAATGTGCTGGCGACAGCGCCACTTATGTCAGCCGCGTGCGCGAAGACCCGACCGTAGAAAACGGCCTGACATTGTGGTGCGTGAGCGACAATCTGCGCAAAGGCGCCGCACTCAATGCGGTGCAGATCGCAGAGCTGCTTGGGCGGCGTCACTTGAAAAAGGGGTGACGCTGGCCGCGCGCTGCGGCACAAAGCCCGCATGACTTTGCAAGCCGACCTCTATTTCAGCTTCCGTTCGCCCTATTCCTATCTGGCGATTGGCCGATACCGCGCACTGGCGGAGATGTTCGATGTGGAGATCGCGCTGCGCCCGGTCTATCCGCTGGCGATCCGGCAGCCCGATTTTTTCGAGCGCAATCACCCCAACTGGCTGGGCTATACATTCCGCGATATGATCCGCGTGGCGCAGTTTCACGGCATACCCTTTGCACCGCCGCGGCCGGACCCAATCGTTCAGGATATGGCGACCCGGAAAATTGCCGACGAGCAGCCCTATATCTTCAAACTCACCCGGCTGGGGCAGGCTGCTGCGCGGCACGGCAAAGGCCTGCAATTTGCCGATGAAGCGGCGCAGCTGATCTGGGGCGGCACGCAGGGCTGGGACAGCGGGGAACACCTTGCCGGGGCTGCCGCGCGCGCTGGGCTGGATTGGGACGACCTCCTCGCCGAAGCCAAGGCAGAGCCAGAGGTGCTCGACGCCGAAATAACCGCCAATCAGCAAGCGCTGGAAGATGCCGGCCATTGGGGCGTGCCAACGCTGGTGTTCGAAAGTGAGCCGTTTTTTGGACAGGACCGAATCGAAATGGTGCTGTGGCGGATGAATGACAAGGGTCTGGCAGAGCGCGAAACCGCGCCTCAGTGATCCGAGACTGGCGGCGGCGGGCCGGCACGCTTGTTGCGCCGCATCAGGAACGCCATCGGAATCGCTGCCATGGTCATCCACATCATCAGATAGAAATCATCGATATAGGCGATCATCGCCGCCTGCCGGTTGACTTCCACATCGACCAGCTTGAGCGCAATATCTCCGATGGCCTGAAACCGGTCGATTGTGGTCACGTCAATAATCGAGCTGGTGTTTGAGCTGATATGGCTGCCAAGGTTTGAATGGGACGTCTGCAGGTTGCGCGCAAGCATGACTGACATCAGTGAAATGCCTGCGGAGGCGCCGACGGAACGGAACAGGTTCAGCAGGCTTGATCCATCGGTTCGCAACTGCGCTTTCAGTGTCGCAAAGGCGCTGACGTTGAGCGGGATAAACACCAGCCCCATACCCAGGCCTTGCGTCAGGCCCGAGATAACAATCGTGCGATAGTCAGCAGCGAGCGACCAATGTGACATTTGCCACAGGGATATGGTCGTGATCAAAAAGCCTGAAGCGACCACTGGCCGCGAATCGACACCTTTGCGCATCAGCAAGCCGGCCATCTGCATGCTGATAAGAACGCCAATCCCGCGCGGCATCAGCACCAGGCCTGTATCAATTACGCTGTAATTGAACAGATTTTGCAGCATCGGCGGCAGCAGTGCCATAGTCGCGAACATGATCACGCCGATTGCAATCATGAAGAACAGCGCAATGGCGAAATTGCGGTCTTTGAACAATTCGGTATCGAACAGGGGGTTCTTCGCAGTCGCCAGATGAATCACTGCCAGCCATGCACCCGAAATCATCAGGAACAGATAGAGCCAGATCTCGCCCGATGCGAGCCAGTCAACCTGTTGCCCCCGGTCAAGCAACATCTGAAAAGACGTGAGCGCAACAGCAATCGCGGCAAAGCCGAACAGGTCGAAGCGGCGTTTGCGCAGATCGCGGTGCGGCAAGTTTGCAATCAGGATGCTCAGCGCCAGCGCGCCGACCGGCATGTTGACATAGAATACCCAGCGCCAGCTGGCGGATTCGGTTAACCAGCCGCCTATGACCGGCCCCAGAATCGGCCCGATCATGATCCCCATACCCCACAGCGCCATCATCTGCGGGTGGCGGCTCGGCTTGGTGGTATCGAGCATGAAGCTTTGGCTGAGCGGCGCGATGAAGGCCCCGGCGACCCCTTGCATCGCGCGGAAGATCACCATTTCGCCGAGATTCTGCGCCGCACCGCACATCATCGAGGCGATGATGAACCCCGCCACAGAGGTGATGAACAGCCGCCGCGCACCAATCCGGTCTGCCAGCCAGCCAGTAATCGGCATGGCGACCGCCGAGGCGATAATGTAGCTGGTCAGCACCCATGTGACAGTATCTGCCGTTGCCCCCAGCGAGGGCTGCATATGCGGGATCGCCACATTGGCGATGGTGGTATCGAGAATCTGTAGCAAAGATGCGGCCATGATGCCGACAATCAGCAGCATGTGATTTTCGACCGGTAGCAGCGGTTCGTCCGCTGGATCAGCGGGAGGAACAATCGTCCCCGGCCGGGCAGGGCGTGCGGCGCTTGCCATCAGATCAGTGCGTCTTTCCGTCCGTAAATACGGTCACTTCGCTCGATAGGCCGGCAATCAGCATGCGCGGGCTTTTGGTGTCGATCGCGATCCGCACTGGTACACGTTGGGTCACCTTGACCCAGTTGCCGGTGGCGTTCTGGGCCGGTAGGACCGAGAATTCAGAGCCGGTGCCCGCACCTATCGAATAGACATGCCCTTTAAGCTTGAGGCCAGGATAGGCATCGAGCCGAATTTCAGCTGGCTGGCCAACTTTCATATCGGCCAAATCGGTTTCCTTGTAGTTTGCCACCAGATAGCTGTCATCGCTGTCGACCAGTGTCATGACTGGCAGGCCCGAAATGACCTGCTGGCCCACTTCCGCCCGGCTTGCTTCTGCGATCCTGCCTGAATTCGGCGCGCGCACGGTTGTTCGGGCAAGGTTGAGTTCGGCCGTCGCCAGTTGCGCCCTTGCGGCTGCGACTTGCGGGTTTTCCCCGGGCACTGCTGCCCCTGTGGCAAGTTTAGCGCGGGCGGCAGCGGCACGGGCCTGCGCCGCCCGCAGATTTTCTTGCGCCTGCGCGACGTCATGCCGGGCTGCGTCAAAATCTGCCTTGGTGGTAAACCCGCGCTTCCACAGCGCTTGCTGCCGCTCAAGCGTGGACTGCGCGAACGCAATCTGTTCGCGCGCCGCGGAACTGTCAGCGCCCGACAGCGCGCTGTCATTGGCCAGCGCAGTCACATTCGCCTGTGCAGCGGCCAAAGCTGCCTTGGCCTGCTGGACCTGCAACTGATATGGGGCTGGGTCGATCTGGAATAGCACGTCGCCGGCCTTGACGCTGTCACCATCATCAGCGTTGACCGCGACAATCCGGCCGCCAACTTCTGCGCTGATCGATACTTTGTCCTGCTGCAGATAGGCATTGTCGGTCGAAACCTTACCCTGCAGGCTGAGGTAATAAATGCCCCCGCCAATCAGCAGCAGCAGCGGTAGAAGCGCCATCAGCGCAATTCGTTGCCATTTGCGGCGCGGGGCCGTGCTTTCCGCCAATGCGTCATCCGTTTCCACAGCGGCACTGGACGAATTTTTGAGATCATCCATCGGGATTACAGGATCAGCTTCAGCCATGTGCGGCCTCCTTGAAATCACGCCCGGCAGCAATATTTTCACCCACTGTTTTCAACATACGCATAAAATCGGACCGTTCATTGGCAGATATTCCAACCAGAATTTCATCAACAAGGTCATCGACATATCCCCGCAGACGCACCAATTTTTCGGTTGCCTGGCGGGTCAGAAGCAATTTCCATGCGCGGCGATCATCGGGATCCCGGCTACGTTCGACCAGCCCAGCTTCTTCCAGCCGGTCAACCATGCGGCACAAGGTGATCGGTTCGACATCCAGCTTGTCGGCGTAAAAGCCCTGTCGCTGCCCGCCATCCCGATTGAGAATCAACAGCAGCCGCGCTTGCGGACCCGTGACCCCCAATTCGCGCACGCGCTCGTCAAAAACGCGGCGCAGCTGGCGCGCATTGTCCGAAATGAGATAAGCAATATTGTCCATAGCAAGGATGATTATAATAAGCCTGCTTATTAAATTCAAGTGATTCTTTTTGCACTGCACCATTTCGCCAGTGCGCATTTTGCCAGAGCGAAGGTTTCGCGTATGTGGCGTGCAATTCTTCAACGCTGGAGTGGTTCCATCGAAAATCCACCAATGACTACGCAACGCATCGCCTCTTTCGACGGAGTTGAACTGGCGGTGCATGAAATGGGCAGCGGACGGCCCGTGCTGTTGCTTCACGGCCTGTTTTCCACCGCGGAGATGAACTGGGTGCGTTTTGGCCATTCCGCGAAGCTGGCTGCGGCGGGCTTTCACGTGA
This sequence comes from Erythrobacteraceae bacterium, assembly GCA_024642545.1. Taxonomy (GTDB): domain Bacteria; phylum Pseudomonadota; class Alphaproteobacteria; order Sphingomonadales; family Sphingomonadaceae; genus Allopontixanthobacter. Next base: position 336 of record JAHEAW010000006.1, on the reverse strand, counting down.
TTATGCCTGATCTGCGTGCCCACGGGGCGAGCGACAAACCGCATGACAGCGCCAGCTATCCGCCTGATGTTCTGGCGCGCGATACGCTAGCGCTGATCACCGCCCTTGGGCTTGAGGATTATGATCTGGTCGGGTTTTCGCTTGGTTCGCGCACATCGGTGCGGGCGGTGATTGGCGGTGCGGCGCCTTGCAGGCTGGTGCTGGGGGGCATGGGGTTGGAAGGGTTGGCCGGGTGGAATCGCCGCGCCGCCTTCTTCATTGATGCAATCGACCGGTTTGATGCGGTCAAGCGCGGTGATCCGGCGTTCATGGCGGTCAGCTTCATGAAGACGATGC
>JAHEAW010000169.1 GCA_024642545.1 Erythrobacteraceae bacterium | reverse complement strand
GGGTTCTGCACATTTCAAACGCAAACTTAGCGCAGATCGCGGAAGCGGTGAGCCGGCTGAAAGCTTCAATCTGACACTGTATTGCCCAGGCGAAAGAGCAAGGAGCTGACTTGCCGCATCACCCATTGCCCCTCCGATTGCGGAAATGCTCAAACTATGATCAATGTCGTCAATCGAGGCGCCGAGTGTGCCAACAGCAGCAAGCTCCCAATCGAATGGCGGCAACAAAGGCTGGCGCGAAAAATCAGCATTTACGAGCATATTGGTCTTCGAGACATCTAACTTGGCCAGTCCCCACACCAAACCGCGAGCAGCATCAAACTGCCCCGATTTAGCCAGGGCCAGAACGAGGCGCTGATCATTGATCGTAACTTCGGTTTGGCGCCAAGGTGAGCGAGCAATCGCCAAGCGGAGCTTCGCCCCATTTGCGAGGCTTGCTGTAAGTTGGGCTACGCGCCTCCAATAGAATGGCGCCCATTTGGGTGATTGGCCGACGATGGGTGTCAAGGCTTCGACTGCCCCCTCGCGTGCCGTTACGCTCGCCATTGCACCAATATAGGCATTACGCAGCTCAACATTGGTCAGCGCAGATCGGGAAAGCCACCTAAAGAACGTTGCTTTATCATCATTGGCTGCCGCCGATTTTATCAACTCCGAGCTCAGCAATGCATTACGCCGGGTAAGCTGCCCCGCGAGAGTTAATAATGATTGGCGCGTCTGTGCCTCTTGAGGGGAAGTGATAGCCTTTGCCAGCAAAGCCAATGCATTCGATGAAAGAGGCTCAGCGCGATAAGCTTCAAACGCTAGCTTTTGCTCAAACTTGTCGACCGGCGCGTCCGCATTTCTTGCAATTTTAATCTTGTAGCGAACATCTGCATAGTTGCCGCGTGCGGTACCGTAGGGAACAATGCCAGTCGCATAGGCGATCGCCGGGGCCCTGACCTGATTGCTAATCTTAAAACTGGCAAGGCCGATACAAGCTGCCAAAACCAAGGCTACTGACCAGGTAATCCAACGAAGAATGCTCACTCTTTGTTCCTAAACCTGAATGCGCCAGCTCGGCATCAATCCTGGCCTTGGCCAGCGCCATAGGCATAGCCGTAGCCGTAGCCGTAGCCGTAACCGAAGACCTGATTCCTCTCACCGACCTTTGTAACAAGGGCCCCAAAAAGTTTGGCGCCAGACATACGAAGTCGCCTCAAAGCCGTAGAGATAACTCTGTTCTTCGTCGCATTTGCTTCAATGGCAAAGAGCACACCCTCGACCCGCCGCGCAATCAGTGGAGCGTCAGCAAGGCCAAGGAGAGGGGGTGAGTCAATCAACACATGGTCAAACTGCTTAAGAAGCGCGTCAATCAGTTGGGACAGCCGGTCGCTGCCAAGTAATTCTGCTGCATTGGGGGGAATTTTGCCAGCTGTGATGATAGAGAATCCATAACGTGTGAGTGGATGAATCATCCCCTCCACATCGTCATCTCCCGATAAAAAGTGGCTCAATCCGCGATTATTGTCGATGTCTAAGTAGCGATTGAGAGAAGGATTGCGGACGTCCGCATCGACCAAAATGACCGACCTACCGGAGGCAGCGAGCACTGTCGCAAGGCAAAGCGAAGAATTGCTCTTGCCCTCCCTCGGACGGGACGAGGTGAGCATGATCGAGCGAGGCGCTCCATGCTCCGTCAGAAACGCTAGATTGGTCATAAGTGATAAATAGGCTTCGTAGATAACCGACTTCTTGTCGAGGATAGCATCCGCTACTTCTTGATCGAGCAATTCCGGGATTGCTCCAAGTAGGGGGAGTCCAAAGCGAGACGCCACATCTTGTGGATCGCGGATTGAACTATCGAGCTTTTCACGAAGGAAGACCAGGCCGCCAGCGAGACCGGTACCCAAGAGAAGTGACAGAACCAGGTTCAGCGCAAGGATGGGGCTGGACGGCTTCTCAGGCGGCTTGGCATGATCTACTACTGAAATATTATTGGTGCCAACGCCAGCAACTCCGATTTCCTTATATCGCTGCAGGAGACCATCATAAAGCTGGTGGTTAGAGTCCACTTCACGTTGCAGTATTGCCATTTGCACCGAATCGCGCTGCTGACTGTTATATTGCAAGGTCAATCGGTCGAGTGCATTCTGCAGGTCCTGCTCTCGCTTGACCGCAGCATTGTAGGCCTCACGGTTGCTCTTTAGGGAGCGATTACTTTCTTCTTTGACACTACGGTCAAGGGTGTGGACTTGTGCTCGGAGAGAGGCGATAGCTGGATAGTCTTCCCCAAACATTGTTCGCAAGCGCGCCAGATCGGCTGCTGCTTCAGCGCGCTTCTGGCGCAGGTTGCCAATGGCCAGTTCGTTGTAATGCGTGCTACCAGTGGTCGTGTTGGCCAAGTCTGCCTGAGCTGCGATGCGCAATTGCCGTGCGTCAGCCAAGGCTTTGCTGGTCTCGGCAATATCAGTTCCGACGAGTGTTTGAGTCCGGGTTTTACCATTGGCATCCGTTTCGGAAGAAACAGTCACAATGCCTTTACTCACAGCATAATTGATCAACGCCCTTTCAGACGTCTCCAAATTGTGCCGCAAATTCTCTAGACGAGACTCCAGATATTTTCGTGCATCCGATGTTGCAGCAAAGCGGCGATCAATAGTTGCCTGAACAAACTGCGTGACCCACAAATCAGCTAACTTGGCTGACAAATAAGGCGAAGGCGTAGAGAATTTGACGTCAACCAAACTCGATGTCCGCACGGGTGTAACCGAGAGTTTCTCCAGCAATATGTCAGCAGCTTGATTGAAAAGATCGCGCCGTTGTTCACTTGACAAACCCGCCGCTGGCTTATCGAGCTCAAACGCATCTACAAAGCTTTTGTCGGCGGTTAAATTGCCCGCTCGAACGACCCGTTCGGCCAGCGACCGTGACTGAAG
>JAHEAW010000082.1 GCA_024642545.1 Erythrobacteraceae bacterium | reverse complement strand
AGTCCCGGCAGGTAATCCGGTTGCCCGACCAATTGTGAAAATATTCGTGCGCCACTACGCCTTCGATGCCGTCATAATCACCATCGGTGGCGGTTTCTCTATCCGCCAGCACATATTTGGTGTTGAAGACATTGAGCCCTTTGTTCTCCATCGCGCCCATGTTGAAATCGCTCACCGCAACGATGTTGAACAGGTCGAGATCATATTCTCGGCCAAAGACTTCTTCATCCCATTTCATCGATTTCTTGAGCGATTCCATCGCATGTTCGGTGCGCGGCAAATCACCGTCGCGCACATAGACATTGAGCGCGACCTTGCGCCCGCTGCAAGTGGTGAAACTGTCAGACCGGGCGACCAGATCGCCTGCCACCAGCGCGAAGAGATAAGACGGCTTGGGCCACGGATCGTGCCATTCAGCCCAATGCGTGCCATCTGGATTTTCGCCCGTCCCCGTTTGATTGCCGTTTGACAGCAGAACCGGGAATTGTGCTTTTGGCCCTTCCATCCGCACCGTATAGGTCGATAGTACGTCGGGCCGGTCAGGAAAGAAAGTGATCCGCCGGAATCCTTGCGCTTCGCATTGTGTGCACAGCATGCCGGCAGAAGCATAAAGCCCCATCAATTGCGTATTGGCTGAAGGGTCAATTTCGGTTTCGATACCAACCTCATGCGCATCCCCCGGCAAGGTGATGACCAGATCATCACTGTCCATTGCCCACGCCTTGGTCGGCTCTCCATCTATCCAGACGCCAACCGGTTGCAGGCCGTCACCATCCAGACGCAGTTGTGCCGATGGCGCTGCTGCAGGGTTGCGCATAATCCGCAGCCTGGTCTGCACTCTGGTCTTGTCGAGCCCAAGCGTGAAGCGCAGCTCGGTGGTCGGAACCTGCCACGCAAAGGGCTGGTAATCCGCCCGCAGGATCAAGGGTGGCTGATCGGTATTCAGAGGGGCGGCAATATCCATGAGCTTAGTTCCACTGGTTTCGTCGGCAAGTTTGACCGAACCAAGATGAGAAAGAATTCCCGGAACCAACGCTTATCGACCAAAAAAGTTCTTTGATCGACCAGGGGAGCCGGCATGATTGACAGATGCCGCGCTTCCTAACACCCTGCGTGCAAATAGGGGAGAGGGTTTGAAATGTTCGATTTGCTGACCAGCGCTGCTGCCAGTGCCGCATCCGGTTTCGATGTGGAAACCGCCACACGCGCTTATCTGGATACGCTTCAGGGGCCGGCGCGGGCGCAGTCCGATGCTTATTTCGAAGGCGGATACTGGCTGATCTTGTGGGGCACGCTGGTCAGCGTGCTGGTCGATTGGCTGATCCTGCGTTTTCGCCTTAGCGCCGCGTTCCGCAGTCTTGGCGAAAGGATCACCGGGCGGCGCTGGATCGTCACCTGGTTCACAGCGCTGCTTTATTCTCTGGCGGGCTGGCTGATCACGCTACCATGGACTATTTACACCAATTATTTGCGGGAAAAACAATATGATCTGATGAGCCAGTCGTTTGGCGGCTGGTTTGGGGAGGCCCTCATCAGTCTGGGTCTGTCGCTGGTGGTTCTTCCGCTTTTGATTGTCGTCATTTATGCGCTGATCCGGCGGGCGCCGCGCAGCTGGTGGTTGTGGTCGACCGGGGTTGTTGGCTTGTTCGTCTTTTTGGGAGTCGTCATCGCCCCTGTCTATATCTCACCACTGTTCAACACTTACACCGAAATGGATCAAGGCCCGCTGCGCTCGAAGATTGAAGCGATCGCCGCGAAATATGATATTCCGGCAAACCACATTTACGTGTTCGATGCCTCCAAGCAGACCAAACGCATCTCCGCCAATGTCTCAGGCCTGGGACCAACAATCCGCATTTCGCTGAATGACAATTTACTGAACCGTACCAGTGAAGCGGAAATCCTGGCAGTGATGGGCCACGAAATGGGACATTATGTGCTGGGGCATGTGTGGATCAATGTAAGCGGACTGATTCTGATTTTCGGGTTAGGGTTCTTTGTCGCAAGCCGCGCCGCACCGTGGGCGATCCGCCGATATGGAGAACGCTGGGGAGTTCGCGATCTGGCTGACCCTGCCTCTCTGCCCATCCTCAGTGCTATTTTCGCGGTATATATGATGCTGGCCACACCGGCCACGAATTCGCTGATCCGCTATGATGAGAGCGCCGCTGACGCCTTTGGACTTGATGCTGCGCAGGAGCCTGACGGCTTTGCCAAGGTGGCAATGCGGCTGAGTGAATATCGCAAGATTGAACCAGGCCCGATTGAGGAGTTTCTGTTCTTCGATCACCCGTCAGGCCGCACCCGGGTGCATATGGCAATGCAGTGGAAAGCCGATCATGTGAAGGACCCGCAGATTGTGATCCCGGCAAAGGGCTATCTCGATCAGTGAACCACATGCTGGTTTTCGGATTAGGCTTCACCGCCTCACGCATCGCCGCAGCGCTACAGGCGCGCGGCTGGGTGGTCGAGGCTACCGGGAGCGCTGGCGATCTCGACTTCGCAGACGGCAGTGCGGTGCGTGAGGCGCTGACCCGGGCGAGCCATGTGCTTTCGTCCGTGCCTCCTGAAGCTGACGGCGACCCGGTACTGGACCGCTATGGCCCCGACCTCACGCAAAGCTGGCTTGGCTATCTGTCTTCCACCGGAGTATACGGAGACACTGGAGGTGCGTGGGTCGATGAAAGCGCCCTGATCGGGGGCGGCCGCCGCAGCGCACGCGCAGCCTGCGACCAGCGCTGGCACCAACGCGGCGCACGCGTGTTTCGCTTGCCCGGAATTTACGGGCCGGGCCGAAGTGCGCTGGACCGGGTGCGGGATGGCCGCGCGCAGCGGATTGCCGTGCCGGGGCAAGTGTTCAGCCGCGTGCATGTCGATGATATCGTTACTGGGGTGATTGGCGCGCTGGAGGCGCCAGCAGGCGTTTACAATTTGTCTGATGATTTACCCAGCAGCCAGAACCGCGTGATCGAAGAAGCCTGCGCGCTGCTGGGCCGCAGTCCGCCGCCGCTGCAAACGCTGGAGCAAGCCGATCTTTCGCCGATGGCGCAAGGTTTCTATGCCGAAAACCGCCGAATTGCCAACGGCAAAGCCAAACGGGTGCTGGGCTGGCAGCCCGCATATCCCGATTACCGCGCAGGCTTGCGGGCGCTGCTTTAATCAGGCCTGCCGCGCACGCAGCGCCAGCAGCATTCCGGCCATCGCCAGCACTGCGCCGCTGGCCGCCAGCACGGACCAATCATAGCCTTCGACAAAAGTCGAAATCAGCATCGCAATAACCACCACGAACAAGCCATTATATGCTGCCCGCCCCGGCCCGATTTCGCGTACGATAGTGTAATAGAGCGGGAAAGTGACGACCGATCCGGCAAGCGCTAGCCAGCCAATTCCGGCCCAGTAGTGCCAGTTTGTCGGCAGGACTGGCGGCCCTGCGGTAAGCCAGGCCAGCGCAAAATCAGCGATAACGCCATAAAACATCGACCACGCCAGCAGGCTGAACAAGGGCAAGGCACGCCCAGTCGCATTGGCCTGCATCACGTTTGAGCTGGAGGCTGCCAGAATACCGCCAATCGCCAGCAAGATGCCCAGCGTGACATTGCCATCGAGCGGCGATATCCGCGCTTCGTGGATCAGCAGCATGGCGATCCCGGCGATCGCTACCAAACTGCCCGCCAGAAAGCGCCGCGTGACCGGCTGGCCCAGAATGACCCGTCCAAGAACGGCGTTAGGGACCATCAGCAAGCTGAACATCACTGCGACGATGCCCGATGTAAGATGCAATTCGGCGCGGTAAACGAAATTGAAATTGGCGCAAAACTGCGTGAGCCCGACAAACAGTGCGAGATAATGCCCCTTGCGCCCCAGCCGGAGCGATTTGCCCATCGCAGTCGCCAGCACGAACATGCACGGCGTCGCGACCAGAAAGCGATAGGTGACCGACCAGCTGGCCGGGGCCTGGCTGATCTGCCCGGTGATGACCCACCAGGTCGACCCCCAGATCAGCGCCACCAGCAGGAAGGGGAGCGCGATACGCGGCCTTAGCAGCGCATGCGGCGGCGGGGCCTCGCTCATAAGGCTGCAATAGCCCGGCCAAGCGCGGCCGCATCTTCCTGACGCGTATTCCAGGCTGTCACCAGCCGCGCTGAGTGGTCATCCCAATCATAAAAGGCAAAGCCCTGCGCGCGCAGCGCCGCGCGTTCTGCAGCACCAAGATAGACAAACACCTCATTCGCCTCGACCGGATGCATCAACCGGCCTTTCGCGGCTCCGGCAATCTCCGCAGCGGCCTGATTGGCCGTACGGGCATTGTCGAGCCAGATGCCAGTTTCCGCCAGCGCGAGGATCTGCGCCGCGAGAAAGCGACCCTTGCTTTGCAAATGGCCGGCACGCTTGCGCCGCCAGCGGGCCAGCTCAGCCCGCTCGGGATCGAAGAAGACAATCGCATCAGCGTCCATCCCGCCATTCTTGATGAACCCGAAACTCAGCGCGTCCGCCGGGCCGACCACGTCAGCTGGCGGGCAGTCCAGAAACGCCGCCGCATTGGCAAAGCGGGCACCGTCCATATGCAGCGGCAAACCATGTTCACGCGCCACAGCACCAATTTCCGCCAGCGCATCAGGGCGATAGGCGAGCCCATATTCGCTCACCTGGGTGACCGAAATCGCATGCGCCTGCACTTGGTGTATGCCGCGCGTGATCCCGGCCAGAACCGTCTCGACCGTGGCAGGCGTAAGCCGCGCGCCTTCGCCATCAGCCAGTAGCAGCTTTGCGCCGTGCAGATAGAACCCGGGCGCGCCGCATTCATCGCTTTCAATATGTGATTCGCGGTGACAGATGACCCCGCCGTGCGGCTGCACCATAGTGGCCAGAGCAAGACAGTTGGACGCCGTGCCAGTGCCAACCCATAGCGCTGAACATTCCCGCCCGAACATATCGCTGAACACGCTGTCCATCCGCTGCGACAGACGGTCGCCATCATAAGGCGGCTGCGGATCATCGGCCGCGCGCAACGCGTTCCACACAGCCGGGTGGACACTGGCGGCATTGTCGGACAGGAACATCTTTTGCTGGGTCATCGCGAAACGCCCTTAATGACAGCAGCAGTTTGCGCAAGCAGGAGACGCGCTGATGGCATTAGATGGCCTCGAAATTACCCGGCATGGACATCAGGGCAAGGGTCACTACCGCGCGCATATTCCGGATTCTGAAAAGGTCGGGCGACTGACCTGGGTCCAGCGCGGTGATATCCGTGTAGCTGAACATACAATAGTGCCGCCCGAGCTGGGTGGGCAAGGAATTGCATTTCGGCTGGTTGAGGAACTTCTAGCCGATGCCCGCGAACAGAATTTCCGAATTGATCCGCAGTGCAGCTATGTCGCGGCGCAATTCGCTAAACATCCCGAATGGGCCGATTTACGCTCGTGAACTGGGTGCAGAAGGGAAATGGTGCTGCTGGAGAGAATTGAACTCTCGACCTCAGCCTTACCAAGGATGCGCTCTACCACTGAGCTACAGCAGCACACCATTTCGCTTGTCTGCTTGCACGCACGTCCGTTATTCGGCAACGCCCCGCAGCAGCGGCGCGCTATTGGCTGGCGCGCCCCTCAATGTCAAGGACAGCGATAGGTTGTAATGCCAGAGACCGATCAGAATGAGTGATGAGACTGCCAAACTGACCCGCGAGGAACGTCTTGCCGCCAAATTGCGCGAGAATTTGCGTCGCCGCAAAGTGCAGGCGCGCGCCATCGGCACTTCAGAAGCTCCGCAAAGCGGCGATTCGCGCGGCGCAGGCCTTTCCAAAAGCGGCGCTGAAAGCTAACGCCTGTTGCTCTTGATACGGCAAAGCAGATTGCAGGAGCCCGCCCCTTGCCCAGTTTGATCCTTGTACGCCACGGCCAAAGCCAGTGGAATCTGGAAAACCGTTTCACCGGTTGGTGGGATGTCGATTTGACCGAACAAGGCGTGGGCGAGGCGATCGCGGCAGGCGATTTGCTGGCCGAAACCGGGCTGCTGCCCAGCCGTGCTTTCACCTCGCTCCAGACCCGCGCGATCAAAACGCTGCATCTGGCGCTGGAGGCATGCGAGCGCCTATGGATCCCGGAAGTCAAGGATTGGCGGCTGAACGAGCGCCACTATGGCGGGCTTACCGGCCTCGACAAGCAGGAAACCCACGACAAACATGGCGACGAACAGGTCCATATCTGGCGCCGCAGCTTTGATATTCCGCCCCCGCCGCTGGAGCCAGGCAGCACTTATGATTTGAGCGCTGACCCGCGCTATGCCGGGATTGCCATTCCCGATACTGAAAGCCTGAAGCTGACCATCGAACGCGTGTTGCCCTATTGGCAAAGCGATATTCTGCCGGTGCTGGCAAGCGGCGAAACTGTGATCATTTCCGCGCATGGCAATTCGCTGCGCGCGCTGGTCAAGCACCTGTCGAACATTTCGGATGATGATATCACCGGGTTGGAGATTCCCACCGGCCAGCCGATCGTCTATGATTTTGATGCGAATATGCAGCCGGGTGAGCGGCATTATCTGAAGGACCGCTGATGGCTGGGCAAACCGCACAAGTCGCGATCATCATGGGCAGCCAGTCCGACTGGGCGACGATGCGCTGCGCGGCTGAGATATTGAGCGAACTGAACGTCGCGCATGATGTCCGGATCGTCTCGGCGCACCGTACCCCCGACCGGATGGCCGAATTTGCAAAGTCCGCTGAATCAGAAGGCTTCAAGGTCATTATCGCCGGCGCTGGCGGGGCAGCGCATCTGCCCGGAATGGTTGCAGCGATGACGCATTTACCGGTGCTGGGCGTGCCCGTTCAGTCAAAGGCGCTGTCAGGCATGGATAGCCTGCTGTCGATCGTCCAGATGCCTGCCGGTGTGCCAACCGGCACGCTGGCCATCGGTGAAGCAGGCGCAACCAACGCCGGCTTGCTCGCTGCAGCAATCCTCGCGCTCAACGATCCGGCTCTGAACATGCGCCTCAAGGCATGGCGCGCTCACCGCTCTGATGCCGTGGCGGAGCGTCCGTCCGACCAATGATTGCACCAGGCGGCACGATCGGGATTATGGGCGGCGGCCAGCTGGGCCGGATGCTTGCCATATCCGCAGCGCAGCTCGGCTATCGCTGCCATATCTACGCGCCCGACCGTGAAAGCGTGGCGGCCGAAGTGGCGGCGGAGTTCACTTGCGCAGCATGGAGCGATGCAATCGCGCTCGATACATTTGCCGCTGCCTGCGATGTCGTGACTTATGAGTTCGAGAATGTTCCGGTCGCGCCGCTGCGGCCAATTGAGCCCAAGCTCGCCCCGCATCCGCGCGCACTCGAAACTGCGCAGGATCGGCTCAAAGAAAAACGTTTTGCCGAAGGGTTGGGCGGCCGCGCAGCACCTTATGCACCGGTCGATTCGGCCGATGATCTGGCGCGCGCGGTCGAACGGATAGGTGCGCCCGGCATCCTCAAGACCCGCAGCGATGGCTATGATGGCAAGGGCCAGTGGCGCATCCAGTCTGCGCGCGATGCCGCCGCCATCCGCTTGCCCGGCAATCCGACGATTTACGAAGGGCAAGTGCGTTTCTCGGCCGAATTCTCGGTCATTCTGGTGCGTGGTCAAGACGGTGAAATCCGCTTCTGGGCGAGCGCCCAGAATGAGCACAAAGACGGCATTCTCGACACATCGCGGCTGCCCGCCAGTGCAGACATTACAGCGCAAGTGGATGCCGCACGCGCGCTGGCGGCGAAAATTGCCGATGAGCTTGGCTATATCGGGGTCATGACCTGCGAATTCTTCGCCACTGATGGTGGCCCAGTGTTCAATGAAATGGCCCCCCGGGTCCATAATTCGGGCCATTGGAGCATCGAAGGTGCCGCCACCAGCCAGTTTGAAAACCATATCCGCGCGATCTGCGGATTGCCGCTCGGTCTGACAGATACCACCGCACAAGCGGTGGAAATGCGTAACCTGATCGGCCCCGAAGCGCTCGACGCCCATAGCCTGCTGGCCGAAGCTGACCTGCATTTGCATCTTTATGGCAAGCGCGAAGCGCGTGAGGGCCGCAAGATGGGCCATGTCACGCGGATTTTCCGTGACCCCCCGCCTGCATGACGCAGATTGTGACGTTGATTTGCGCCCGCGCCGCCAATGGCGTGATCGGCTGCAAGGGCGCGCTGCCGTGGCATATTCCTGCCGATCTCAAGCATTTCAAGGCGCTGACGATGGGCCGCCCGATGATCATGGGCCGCAAAACCTTTGACAGCCTGCCTGGCGTGCTTCCCGGGCGGCGGCATATTGTACTGACCCGTGACCCGCACTGGGCCGCACTCCAAGCGGAAACTGCGCGCTCTGCGTCAGACGCGCTGGTACTGGCTGGTAAGGGCGATATTTCAGTTATTGGCGGCGCCGCGATTTACGCTGCGTTCCTGCCGCTGGCGGACCGGGTCGCGCTGACTGAGATTGACCGCGATTATGATGGTGACACGCACTTCCCCGAACTAGGCGAAGGGTGGAAGGAAACCACCCGCCAGGATCATCCGGCACAGGACGATCTGCCTTCCTTCTCCTTCGTCACGTACCGCCGATCAGAGGGCGCCCGGTCATGAGATGGCTCGATCACCGCGAACCCGTGCCCGAAAGCTTGCGCGGGGCGATCATCGCGCTCGGAAATTTCGACGGGTTCCACCTTGGCCATCAGGCGGTGGCGGGTGAGGCGGTCCGCTGGGCGCGGGACGAGGGCCGCCCGGCCATTGTCGCCACTTTCGATCCACATCCGGTGCGTTTCTTCAAACCCGATGCTGCGCCCTTTCGGTTGACCACATTGGAGCAGCGGCAGGAACTTTACCTTGCCGCCGGGGCTGCGGCGATGCTGGTGTTCCATTTCGATCGTGCGCTGGCGGGGACTACGGCACAGGATTTTGTCAGCCAGTTACTGCACGCCCATCTGGGCGCAGCAGGCGTGGTTACGGGCGAGGATTTCACCTTTGGCAAGGGCCGGACCGGCAACCGTGCCATGCTCTCAAGCTTGGGCGGCCAGTATGGCATCGCTGCGCGGACTGTGCCGCCGGTAATGGATGACGGCGCACCAATATCTTCCAGCCGGGTACGCACCGCTTTGCAGGAAGGCGATCCGCAGGAAGCCGCGCGGCTGCTCACCCGCCCCTTCGCGATTCGCGGGATCGTGCAGCACGGTGATAAGCGCGGGCGGGAAATCGGTTATCCCACCGCCAACCTTCCTGTGGAAAGTTACCTGCGCCCCAAATTTGGGATTTATGCCGTGACCGGGCGGATTCTCAGCACCGGGCAGCAGCTGAAGGGTGCGGCCAATATTGGCATTCGTCCGCAATTCACCCCGGCAAAGGAATTGCTCGAACCCTATTTCTTCGACTTTACCGGCGACCTCTATGGGCAGGAAATCGAGGTATCCTTCCACCACTTCTTGCGCGGTGAGGCCAGATTTGACAGTCTGGAAGCGCTGACAGCGCAGATGGAGACGGATTGTCTGCGCGCCCGGGAATTACTGGCTTGAGGCGGTGGGCGATGCGCGGCAGTTTTATTGCTGCGCTTGCGTTGCTGGGGCTGAGCGTGGTCAATGCGAGCTGGCTGGCAACAGATCCGCACGGCCCGGTAAAACTGATTGCGCACCGCGCTGTCTATCAGGCTTAAGATCACAAAGGTCTGAGCCGGGATAGCTGTACAGCGGCGCGCATATTATCATCATCGGCCCGCAAGGCAGCGGCTTGCTGCGCGGACTTGATCTGCCCGAACAATTGGGCGAGATTCCGGTGAGTTTTAACGGCTGTGTGTGGGTCGACGACATGTGGAATTTGGGACCCGCCCTGCATTCATCGCTCGAGCGGCGCTCCAATGCCCAATTGATCGCCGCACAAGAAGTGCTGGCAAAGCGCCGCCAGGCGCGCGACTGATCGCTATCAGCCCTTTATCCGCGCGCGCATTTGCCCTAACGGCGCTCCTCTATGTCAGAACAGCGCGACTATAAAGATACCGTCTTCCTGCCGAAGACCGATTTCCCGATGAAGGCCGGCCTGCCGCAGAAGGAGCCGGAGATTCTGGCGCGCTGGCAGGCGGCGGATCAGTACCGGCAGCTGCGCGAAGCCCGTGCGGGCCGCGAAAAGTTCATCCTGCATGATGGCCCGCCCTATGCCAATGGCGATATGCATATCGGCCATGCGCTCAACCATGTGCTGAAAGATACGGTGGTGCGCACGCAGAGCCTGCTGGGCAAGGATGCGCCCTATGTGCCGGGCTGGGATTGCCACGGTCTGCCGATCGAATGGAAGGTGGAAGAACTCTACCGCAAGAAGAAGCGCGACAAGAAAGACGTTCCGGCCAAGGAATTCCGCGCCGAATGCCGCGCCTATGCGCAGGGCTGGGTCGATGTGCAGCGCGAACAGCTGAAACGCCTCGGCATCGGCGGGCGGTGGGACAAACCCTATCTGACCATGCGCCCCGAGGCGGAAGGCGCCATCGTGGGCGAGCTGCACAAATTCGCCGAGACCGGCCAGCTTTACCGCGGATCGAAACCGGTAATGTGGAGCCCGGTCGAGGAGACGGCGCTGGCCGATGCGGAGGTCGAATATCAGGATTTGACCGACAGCCCGCAGATCGATGTGGCGTTCGAGATTGTTGAGAGCGGTGTGCCGGAACTGGTCGGCGCCCATGCGGTGATCTGGACGACGACGCCTTGGACGATTCCGGTCAATCAGGCTTTGGCATTCGGGCCAGATGTTGATTACGCCCATGTCGCTGAACTTGATAAGATGGCCGAAGAAACCGGTCGTCGTTTCCTCGTGGCCCGTGAACTCTATGACGCATTCCGCGCCCGGGTGAGGTCACAAGGCGATCCGCAACAGAAATACGCAACTTTAGATTTCTATATTGGCTCAGACCTCGCCGGCACCATTGTCCGCCACCCGATGCA
>JAHEAW010000081.1 GCA_024642545.1 Erythrobacteraceae bacterium | reverse complement strand
AGAGCGCAAGCGGCAGTTAATAGCGATGCTGAAGATTTCCCTAGCGGCGCCCGGCTCGGTGCTTAACGGCTCTTGCCGCAAGCCTGGCAAGCGCCTAACCGGGACACGACGTCATGGGTTGTCTGTGCAAGCAGACCTAAGAGGGAAGCGGGTGAGAAGATAATCTCCGAACCCCGCGCTGCCCCCGCAACTGTGACCGGGGAGTGTGCGCTCCATTATGCCACTGGGTTCCGTGCGCGGATACCGGGAAGGCGGGGCGCAAATGATGATCCGGGAGCCAGGAGACCTGCCCATGTTCGGTCGTTCGGCTGCCGGGCGGGGTGTACCTGTGGCAAATGGAAGGGCGCGATGAAGCGCTGCTTTTCCGTTGTGAGCGACATTCATGTCGCTTGCTACGGAGGGTTTATGTCCAAATATCTGTTATTACTCAGTCTATCGGTAAGTCTCGCGAGCCCAGCGATGGCGCAGTCTGGTGCGGATAGCGCCACCGATAATGGCAAAATGATCGTTCTGACCCATCCAATTCGCGACACCGGCATCACCGTGGTCGCAACTGGTGAGCGCGAGCGGATGAGCCAGAGCGGTCAGCCAATCAGCATCATAAGTCGCGCCGAGATCGAGGCGGTGCAGGGCGCCGATCTGACGCGTATTTTGCAGCGGCTGCCCGGCGTAACGGTGAGCCGCAACGGCGGCGCGGGCAGTTTTACCGGCGTGCGAGTGCGCGGCGCGGAGGCGGAACAAGTGCTGGTGGTGATCGACGGGGTCCGCGTGGCCGATCCTGCATCGCCCGGCGGCGGGTTTGACTTTGGCAATCTGCTGGCGGGCAATATCGGCAAGATTGAATTGCTGCGGGGGTCCAACTCCACCATCTGGGGCAGTCAGGCGATTGGCGGCGTGCTGGCGGTTACCAGCGCAGACCCGCGTGCTATGGATGGTTCAATCGAATATGGCGCACGCAACACGTTGACCGCACAGGCAGGTGCCGGAACCAGCGGCAAATGGGGTTATCTTGCCCTTGATGGAGGCTTTTACCGCAGCGACGGTTTTTCTGCTGCTGCCTCTGGAACGGAGCCCGACGGTTTCCGCCAGTGGCAGGCTGGCGGGCGCACACGGGTATTTCTGACAGACCACTTCACGCTGCTGGGTTCGCTGCGCTACACAGACGGAAGGCTCGATCTCGATGGCTTTCCGCCGCCGACCTACAGCTTTGCCGACACCAGCGAATTTCAGACAACGCGCCAGCTGTCAGCCCTGGCGGGTGTGCAATATATGACTGCACTACTCGACCTCACGCTCAGCTATTCGCGGTCTTCGACTGCCCGCGATAATTTCGATCCTGCTTATGGTAGCGCGCCGGCGTACGCTGCGCGCGGCACCAGCGAACGGGCCGAATTGCGGGGCAAATGGAGCCTTGCTGATACGCTAGCGCTACGCTTTGGCGGCGATGGGGAATGGAGCCGCTTTTCAGATACGTATGACAGCCAGAAGCAAGCCAACAGCCACGCTATCTATGCACAGCTTGGGTTCGAACGGGGCGCTCTGGAGATCAATGGCGGTGCGCGGCTGACCGATCACAGCCGGTTTGGCAAAGTGGTTACGCCGGGCGGCGATATGGCGGTGCGCCTGAGTGATAATTGGCGGCTGCGCGCAAGTTTCGGGGAAGGGTTCAAGGCGCCAACGCTGTATCAGCTCTTTTCCGATTACGGCAATCAGGCGCTTTTGCCCGAACGCAGTGCAAGCTTTGATCTGGGGATCGAGCACGGGGACCGCAATCAGGCCACCTATTTCGCTGTCAGCCTGTTCCGGCGGGACAGCCGCAACCTGATCGATTTTGTGTCCTGTTATGGCGTGACGGGCGGTATCTGCACCAATCGCCCCTACGGCACCTACGACAATGTCGGCCGTGCCCGCGCGCAAGGGTTAGAGCTGGAGGGCGGCTATCACCTGACAAGAACGCTGTCGGCGCAGCTGGCCTATAGCTATGCCGAGACGTACAACCGCACGCCCGGCGCGGCCAATCAGGGCAAGGAACTGGCCCGTCGCCCGCGCCATGCAGCGACCCTGTCCGCTGACTGGGCGCCATCTGCAGTTCGCTTTGGTGCCGATTTGCGGCTGGTTTCGCGCAGTTTTGACGATGCCGCCAACACGGTGCGGCTGGGGGGCTATGCGACGCTTGATCTGCGCGCCAGCTGGCAAGTAAGCGACAGGATCGCACTGTTCGGCCGGGCGGAAAATGTAACCGATACGCAGTATCAGACTGCGGCGGGTTATGGCACGGCGGGACGCGGGCTGTTTGTTGGCGTGAGAGTGCGGCGGTGACGGCCCTTCTCCGTATAGTGGCGGCCTGCCTGCTGCTGGCAGGCTGTGTGCCCGCGCCTGATGGCGGCAGGGCGCAGCTACACCCAACGATTGTCAGCCTCAATCCGTGCACCGATGCCATTCTGGCGCAGGTGGCGGCGCCTGCGCAAATTCTCGCCATTTCTCCCTATAGCAAGGATCCGCGTTCTTCCTCGATGAACCCTGCCGCCGCGCGCCGGTTCCACGCCACTGGCGGGACAGTGGAAGAAGTGCTTGCGCTGCGCCCCGACCTGGTGGTGGCGGGCAGTTTCATGCCGCCTGCTACCCGCAATGCACTGCGGCAATTGGGGATACAGGTGGCGACTTTCGGGATTGCCGCCACGCCTGCTGAAAGCGAGGCGCAAATCCGCCGCATGGCCGCGTTGGCGGGCCATCCGCAGCGGGGGGAGGCGCTGGTGCAGCAGATCGAGCAAGCGCTCTTCAATGATGCCGCACCTGCTGGCAGAGCGCCTGTTCCCGCCGTGTTGTGGCAGCCATCGGGGATTGTGCCGGGCAAGGATACGCTGATCAGCCATCTGCTGCGCCGGGCGGGCTTTTCCAGCCACAGCGAAGCGCAAGGGATGGGGCAGGCGGATTACCTCAGTCTGGAACAGCTACTCGCCAATCCGCCTGCGGTGCTGCTGATCGCCGGGCAGGAACGGGCGCAGCATCACCCCGCGCTCCGCGCCATTGCGCAAATGCAGCGCGCCGCGTTTGATCCCGCGCTGCTCTATTGTGGCGGACCGACGATCATCCGTGCGATGACGCGTCTCAGGGCCATTCGGGAGGCCGCCTCATGAAACACCCAGTTCCAGCCCTGCTACTGTTGATCGCCCTTGTCTTCCCCCTCTCGCTGCTGGCGGGCCGGGTGTGGCTCGATTTTACGAGCACGCCCAATGCAGCGGTGATCTTGTCCGAACTACGTTTGCCGCGTAGCGTGCTGGCGCTGATGGTGGGGGCAGGTCTGGGCGCAGCGGGGGCCGCCATGCAGGGGTATCTGCGCAACCCGCTGGCTGATCCTGGCCTGTTCGGGATTGCGCCGATGGCTGCATTGGGCGCAGTGGCAAGCTTCTGGTTCGGCGTGTCGGCCAGCGTGTGGCTGCTGCCGATGTTCGCGCTGACGGGGGCGGCAGCGGGCATGGCACTGCTGGCGCTGATTGCCGGGCGAACTGGCGGGATTGCGCTGTTCACGCTGGCAGGATTGATGATCGCCAGCCTCGCCGGGACACTGACCAGCCTGGCTATTTCAACCGCGCCCAACGCCTTTGCGATGAGCGAGATTGTTACCTGGCTGATGGGCGCGCTAACTGACCGCAGCTGGCACGATGTCTATCTTGCCGCCCCGCTCACGCTTGCCGGGATTGGTTGCTTGCTGATGACCGGGCGCGGGCTTGATGCGCTGATCCTGGGCGATCTGGCGGCTCGCTCGCTTGGCATGCGACCGGCAGCATTGCAGGGCTGGCTGATTGCGGGCATCGGGCTGACTGTCGGCAGCGGCGTTGCGGTGGCCGGGATCATCGGCTTTGTCGGGCTGGTGGTGCCGCATCTGGTGCGCCCCTTTACCGACCGGCGGCCGTCCAGCCTGATTGTGCCGAGCGCGCTGGCGGGCGCGTTGCTGGTGCTGGCCGCAGACAGCGCAGTGCGGGTACTGCCGCTGGTGACAGAGCTGCGGCTGGGCATTGCACTCAGCCTGATTGGTGCGCCGTTCTTCCTGTGGTTGCTGCTGCGGATGAGAAAGGGACTGGCATGATGCTGCGGGCCAAAAACCTGATATTGGCGCACCGCCTGGACGGTGTGTCAGCCGCTTTTCAGCCCGGCAGGATCACCGCGATCTGCGGACCCAACGGTGCAGGCAAGTCCACTTTGCTTTGCGCACTTGCTGCGTTGATCAGGGCCGATAGCGGGGAAGTGCTGCTCGGCGATACGCTGCTTTGCGCTATGCCGACGCAAATCCGCGCACAGCGGATTGGCTATCTTCCGCAAAACGGCGAGGTAGCGTGGGATGTGGCGGTGCGCAGCCTGGTCGCGCTGGGGCAGATGCCGCGGCGCGATGATGCGCCCGAAGTGGTGGAACGCGCGCTGGCCGCGCTCGACCTGCTACCTTTCGCCGAGCGTCCGGTCTCGACGCTGTCCGGCGGTGAACGCGCCCGGGCATTGTTGGCGCGGGTGCTGGCGGGGGAGCCGGAATGGCTGCTGGCGGACGAACCCCTCGCCGCGCTCGATATCGGCCACCAGCTGACGCTGCTGCGCCACTTGCGGCGCGTGGCGGATGGCGGCACCGGCGTGGTGCTGGTGCTGCATGATCTGGCGCTGGCGATGAACCATGCGGACCGCGTGCTGGTGCTGGACTGCGGAAAGCTGGTAAAAGAAGGCGCGCCGCATGAGGCGCTGTCCGAACAGTTGATCGCGCAGGTATGGGGCATCGAAGCGCACTGGATCGGCGAACATGGTGCCAGGGCATTGGTGGCCGGGTGACGGGAGTAGTACCAACCGACGACCTGTTCGGTTATCGCCCTGCGATATGCGTCGTCCAATCGGCAAAAGCGTACCAGCCAGCAGTATGCGACAAAGGTACCTTCAAGATCAAAGTCGCAACAGAGACAATAAGCACGACAATCCATGCAGGATGCACTGAGCCGCGCGTGCGTTTGTCATAGATCATTCCCGCTATGACCAACAGCTGTAGCAATAGCCCGACGATGGTCGGCATTGCCTCAGGCGGGAGCGCGACAACGCCTGGGCGCAAACCTGGCCCGTATCCCACCGCCATCAGGAAGGCAAACCGGGCAGCGGCCGCATCTATCAATGAAATTGTGCCTGCGATCATGAGCCGCTTGTGCCACTCAGGTCGGCCGGTGCAGGCAATGGCAGCCGCGGTGAAGAGCGCGAACAAGGTCATCGCAAAAAACGGCGTAGAGAGGAATGCCCGCGCAGCATCTCCTTCACCGCGCGTGAGCCGTTCTTCCAGACTGACAATTGCGGTGACATAGCCGACCACCACTACAGCTGTCGCCAATGCGATACCGCAAAGCCCCCAATAGCGGTGGCTACCAATTCTACCCTTGGATACCTGCCACGCCTGTAAAATTAGAAAGAGTACCCATGCGGTGTTGAGCGCCGCGTGGATATGAAGCAACGGCGAACCGGTAAATGTATTGGATGGGAGTTGAATCCAGTAAGTCGGCATGAAGCCAAACACTGCGATCGTCGCACAAGATATTGCAATCCAGAAGAAAAAACGCCTAGGCATTTGATCGGTCCGTCTAGAAGTGTCTTGTTGGATTACTGGGTGTTCATAACGAGTCGCCATAATACATGCCCTCTAAGACATTCACTATACTCCTCACTCACAAGAAATAAGAGTCAAAACATTCATTCTTCCACCCTAATCTCGGCAATTCGAGCAGTCCGTCAAACTTGCTGACCCCCCGCAACGGTGACGCGGGGCTGTTTCCTATGCGGAATGTCTTACTTCTTCTCTTCGACCAGCCCGCGCGCTTCGAGCATGGGCTGCACGTCCGGGTCGCGTCCCGCGAAATTTTCAAACATCTTGAAATAGTCCATCGTGCCGCCGCGGCTGAGCACGGTGTCGCGGAAATGATCGCCATTGGCGCGGGTCAGCCCGCCGTGGTTGCGGAACCATTTCTGCGCGTCGCGGTCGAGCATTTCGGTCCACAGATAGGAATAATAGCCCGCCGAATAGCCTGCTGGATTGGAGAAGATGTGGCTGAAATAACTGCTGCGGTAACGCGGCGGCACCAGATCGACCTGCAGGCCAAGATCCTTCAGGCTCTTGCTTTCAAACGCATTGACCTTGTCCGGCGTGTCAATCGCTGCGGCCTGTGCAGCGCTGAGTGAATGCCACTTCATGTCGAGCAGCGATGCTTCCACCACTTCGCCCAGTGCATATCCCTGGTCAAATTTGGCCGCAGCCTTGATCTTGGCGATCAGTGCCGCCGGGATCGGCTTACCGGTCTGATAATGCTGCGCATAATGCGCCAGCACCTCAGGGTCGCTCGCCCACATCTCGTTCACCTGGCTCGGGAATTCGACAAAATCGCGCGCGGTGGCGGTGCCGGACAGGCTGGCATATTTCTGATTGGCGAAAAAGCCGTGCAGCGCATGACCAAATTCGTGGAACATCGTTTCGACATTGTCGAAGCTGACCAGCTGCGGTTCGCCTGCCGGAACCTTGGGAATGTTGAGGACGTTGTAAATTACCGGTTTGTCGCCAAACAGATGGCTCTGGCTGACAAAGTTGGACATCCACGCCCCGCCGCGCTTGTTATCGCGCTGATAGGGATCGAAGTAGAACAGGCCCAGCTCGCTGCCGTCCTTGTCATACACGGTATAGGTGGTGACATCCTTCTGGTAGACCGGCAAATCGGTGCGCTTCTTGAAGGTCAGGCCATAGAGCCGGTTGGCGGCATAGAATACGCCGTCCTCCAGCACCCGCGTGATCTGGAAATAGGGCTTGGTTTCGCTTTCATCGAGGTCATATTTGGCCTTGCGTACCTGCTCTGCATAGCGGCTCCAGTCCCACGGCTGGACCGTGAAACCCTCGCCATCATCCTTGATCTGCTGGTTCAGCATCGCGGCCTCACGCTTCTGCGTGGCGGCGAGGGCGGGGACCATCTGCTCCATGAAATCAATCGCGGTTCTGGGGGTCTTGGCCATCCGGTCATACATCACGTAGCTGGCCCAGTCGGGCTGGCCGAACAGCGCGGCCTTTTGGGCGCGCAGGGAGACGATCTTGGCGACCAGATCGCGCGTGTCATCCGCGTTGCCCTGATCGGCGCGGTGGATGCTGGCGAGATAGAGCTTCTCGCAGGCGGCACGGCTCGCCATGTCGGTCAGCATTGGCTGCTGTGTGGTGTTTTGCAGCGCGAGCACATATTTGCCGTCCATCCCGCGGCCTGCCGCGGTCTTGGCGGCTGCTTCAATCTCGCCGTCGGACAGGCCGACGAGGGCAGATTTATCGCTGACAATCAGCGCATTGTCCTTGCTCGCCTGCACCAGCCGCTGCGAGAATTGCGTGGTGACGCTCGACAGCTCGGTGTTGATCGCCTTGACCTGTTCCTTCTGCGCCGGGGTCAGCAGCGCACCTGCATGGACCATGTCGGTATAGGTCCGTTCCAGCAGCTTGGCGTCTTCCGGCGTCATATTTGCCTCAGCGCGCTGGTCATACACCGCCTTCACCCGCGCAAACAGCTGGGGATTGAGCTGGATCGCATCATCATGCGCGGATAGTTCGGGGCTGATTTCGGTGTTGATTGCCTTCAGCGTATCATTGGTGTTGGAACCGGTCAGCGCGAAGAAAACGCGCGACACGCGGGTCAGCATCCGGCCCGATGTTTCCAGCGCAACAATCGTATTGTCGAACGTGGGCGCGGCAGGATTGGTGACGATCGTTGCCACTTCGGCGTCCTGGATCGCCATGCCCTGGCGGAAAGCGGGCAGATAATCGTCATCCTTGATCCGGGTGAAATCGGGCGCATGAAAAGGTAGCGTGCTCTGCTGCGCAAAATAGCCGGTCCCGGTGGGGTTGGCGGCTGTGCGCGGCGCACTCTCTCGTGCCATTTCAGTGCTGTCATTCATGCTGGTTTCACCATTTACGGTTGTACATCCTGCAACCAAACTGCTTGCTGCGACTGCAGCCATAAGCTGGACTTTCATGTGCTCTCCAATGCGTAAGCGGAGCGCGACCCCTCGCACACCGGATAAAGTTTCGGCTGTAACCACCCCCGTTTGAAGCCGAGATTGACGACAAATGCAAGCGCGGCCGCCAGATGTGCACCCGGCGGCCGCGGCTGAGGAAAGGATCGCGCTTACCAGATGTGTACGCGCTGTTCGGGCGGGATATACATCTTGCTGTCCGGCCCGATATTGAACGCGGCATACCATGCATCAAGATCGCGCAGCGGCACAATGGTGCGGAAGCGCGCCGGGCTGTGGGGATCGGTGGTGACCTGGTTGCGCAACGCATCATCGCGCGCCTTGGCCCGCCAGACCTGCGCATAGGCGAGGAAGAAGCGCTGGTCGCCGGTCAGCCCGTCAATTACCGGGGCTTCCTGCCCGCCGAGCGAATGATGATAGGCATCATAGGCCACGTTCAGCCCAGCGAAATCGGCGATATTCTCGCCCATCGTCAGTTCCGGATTGATATGCGCGCCCGGCACGACTTCAAAGGCGGCATATTGCGCGCCGAACTTCCTGGCTTCGGCGTTGAAACGTTCCGCGTCGGCGGGCGTCCACCAGTCGCGCACCTTGCCATCAGCGTCGATCTTGCGGCCCTGATCGTCAAAGCCGTGGCTGATTTCATGCCCGATCACCATGCCGATTGCGCCGTAATTCACGGCCGGATCAGCAAAGGCATCGAAGAACGGCGGCTGCAGAATTCCAGCCGGGAATACGATCTTGTTTTCCAGCCCGCCATTATAGGCATTCACGGTCTGCGGGTTCATCCCCCACAGCTTGCGGTCAACTGGCTTGCCCAGAAAGCTCATCTGATAATCGCCGTTGAACCTGGTCGCGGCTTCGGCGTTGGCGTAAAGATCAGTCGGGCTGATCGACAGGCCGGAAAAGTCGCGCCATTTGTCAGGATAGCCGACCATCACATCCATCTTGGACAGTTTTTCCAGCGCCGCCTGCTTGGTCGGCTCGCTCATCCAGCTGTTGTTCTTGATCCGCCCGGCCATCGCCACTTTGAGGTTG
Organism: Erythrobacteraceae bacterium; assembly: GCA_024642545.1. Taxonomy (GTDB): domain Bacteria; phylum Pseudomonadota; class Alphaproteobacteria; order Sphingomonadales; family Sphingomonadaceae; genus Allopontixanthobacter. The sequence goes on along the minus strand of JAHEAW010000081.1, from coordinate 1,898 downwards.
GCGACCAGTTCTTCCATCCGCTGTTTGGCAATCGCGGGGAAGTAATCCTTTACATAATCTTCCCCGACCAGCTCGCCCACCGACCGGTCGACCATGTCGATCGCGCGTTTCCAGCGCGGCCGCAGCTTGCTCACACCCGACAGCGTGCTGGTATAGGCAAACTTGCTGTCGACCATTTTCCTGTCGAGATAATTCGCGGCCTGATCGGCCACATGGAATTCCTGCCACAATTTCAGCGTGTCGAGCGGGGTAGCGGCATAGAGGCCGGCAATCGCCTTGATCGCTGTATTCTCGTTGACGATGATCCGTTTCTGCGGCGCAATGCCCGCCCCGCTGAAGAAGGCGTCCCAGTCGATCCCCGGAGCATAGGCTTCCAGCTGTGCGGTTGACATCGGATTGTTGATCTTGGTGATATCGCGCCGGTCGGCCACATCCCATGACAGTTCGGCAATATAGGTTTCAAAGCCCATCACCTTTTGCGCAGCCGCCTTGGGGTCGGCATTGCCAAGCGCCTTGAAAGTGCGTTCGATATAGGCCTGATAGGCCGCGCGCTGTTTGGCGAAATTGGCGTTGAAGTAATAATCCTTCTCCGGCAGGCCGAGCCCGCCCTCGCCAAACCACAGCGCATTCATCGTCGGATCGGCCGTATCGGCATAAACCCCGGCATCAAACATGGTGATGCCAAAGCTGTCGTTGGTGCCGCCCATGAAACGGGCGAATTCGGACTTGTCCTTGATCGCCCGGACTGCATCCAGATCATGCTGGAGCGGTTTCAGCCCCGCTTTTTCAATCGCCCTGGTGTCCATGTAACTGGCATAAAGCGCGCCATATTTGCTGCCCGCCGGGGCATCGGTGACCAGCTTGCGAACCTGAGCCTGCACATCTTCGCGCAGATCAAGGAAGCTGCCCACACTGGGCCGGTCATCGGGGATAGTGGTCTTGTCCATCCACGCGCCCGAGGCATAGCGTTCAAAATCATCGCCCGGTTTGGTGGTGAGATCACGCGCAGTCAGATCAACCCCGAACGCCCCGATGGACGGGTGGCCGGTCACGACGATGTCTTGCTTGCCAGCAGTGGCCGGGGCCGAAGCCGAAGCCGAAGCCGAAGCCGAAGCCGAAGCCTGTGCATCTTGCGCCGCAGCAGGCGCAGCCAATGCGCCGCACAGCGCGAGCGCCGACGCTGCGACAAGCGAGGTTTTGAAATGGATCATGCGTGAAGTCCCTGACTTAAAATTTCAAACAAAACGCGGGCGCGAAATGCGCCTGTAACTGGTTGGTACTGAAACCAATCCCGACCATGCACGGCACCGCTTTCCGACCAACTTCATCCACCACCCGATGAACGGCGTGGGAAGGGGGGTGACGGCGCGGCCATGCATTAGCGGCCATGCATTAGCGGCCATGCATTAGCAGATGATATCTCAGCGGATGATATATCAGCGGATTTGGGAGTAACCGCCCGGCGGGCCTTGCCCTTGGGGCAATGACCGGTCAGAACGGCGGCAAAGGGGAATGATCTGTGTCTAACACGCTCTATTACGGTGACAATCTCCACGTCCTGCGCGAGCATATCAAGGACGAAAGCGTCGATCTGGTCTATCTCGACCCGCCGTTCAATTCGAACGCCAATTACAACATCTTGTTCAAATCGCCCGAGGGGCAGGATAGCGACGCGCAGATCGAGGCGTTCGAGGATACCTGGCACTGGAACGACACCGCCGAGGATGCCTTTGACGAAGTGATGAAGAGCGGCAACACGCAGGCGTTTGAATTGCTGCGGTCGATGCGCGCGTTTCTGGGCGATAATGACATGATGGCCTATCTCGCCATGATGGCGATCCGGCTGATCGAATTGCACCGCGTGCTGAAACCGACGGGATCGCTGTATTTGCACTGTG
>JAHEAW010000005.1 GCA_024642545.1 Erythrobacteraceae bacterium | reverse complement strand
CGGAGCAGATGGAAAAGGCCAGGGCAGCTGCTGGTGGACGCAATCCCAAGCTGATCCAGAATATGGTCGAAGAGGCGCTACGGTATGAAACGCCCACTGCAGGCATGTGGCGTGTGGTCAAGCAGGATAGCGAACTGGGTGGCGTTTCGATTCCGGCTGGGTCAATGCTCCAGCTGCGCTATGCCGCCGCCAATCGCGATCCATCAAAATTCGAAAATCCCGATACGTTTGATGTTGAACGGGCCAATGCACGTGCGCACCTCGCCTTTGGCAAGGGGCCGCATATGTGCGTTGGCAATATGCTCAGCCGCAAGGAGATGTTCGTTGCCTTTGACGAAATTCTTGCGCGGCTGGCCAACTTTCAGCTGGCAGACCCAGATGGTATTACGGTCCTGCCCAATATCCTGCTGCGCGGCGTTACCAAACTGCCGCTGACTTTCGAGCGAGCTGCATGAATTTCGACCTTTCCGAAGAACAGGAGTTGTTCAAGGCGGCAGTGGAAAAATTCGTCGCGCCGGTCGATGTTGCGGCGCGGCGGGTGCTGCGCCGCATGGCGGGCGGCTATGACCGCAGCCGCTGGCAGCATCTGGCCGAGCTTGGCCTGATCGCTTTGGCGGCAGATGAAGCAGTGGGCGGGATGGGTGGATCGCTGATTGACCTGGCGGTGATTGCCGAAGCGCTGGGTACCGGAAATGCTCCAGATCCGTGGCTGGAAAACGGCGCTTTGCCTGCCATGCTGCTCGCGCGTGGGGGCGATAAGACATATCTTTCAGACGTGCTCGAAGGTTCGCAAATCGCCGCATTCGCATTTGCCGAGCGCGCTCAGCGCTTCAATCTGATGCCTTGCCAGACCCGCGTAGAAACGAGCGGCGGCGGCGGCTTTGTTCTCCATGGCGAGAAGACATTCGTGCCTGGTGCAGCAATTGCTGACATATTCATTGTCACGGCCAATCTTGACGGAGCGCTTACGCTGCTGGTCGTCCCGGCAGGTGCCGAAGGTCTGGAGGTTCGGCCCTATGCTGCGGTTGACGGTAGTCACGCAGGCGAGGTTTTTCTGCGGGCTGTAAAGCTGGAAGGTGCGGCTAAACTGGATCTTGACCAGAGCGGATTTGATATGACCATCGCCGAAACGCGTCTGTTGGCGGCGGCAGAGCTGCTTGGCCTTGGGCAGCGATTGCTCGATGAAACGCTCGCTTATGTGAAGCAGCGCGAACAGTTCGGGGTCGCCATCGGCAGTTTCCAGGTGCTGCAGCATCGGCTGGTGGATTGCTATGCCGCGCTCGAGCAGTCGCGCTCGATGCTGCTAAGGACGGCGCTGGCAGATCGTTCTGACCCAGCCTTATGGTCGCAGCTTGCGTCCGGTACGAAGAGTTATGTTGCCCAAAACGCGCTCCTCATCGGGCGCGAGGCAGTGCAGATGCACGGCGGTATGGGTATCACCGATGAACTCGCTATCGGCCATGCGCTTAAGCGCGCTTTGCTGCTGGAAAAACTGTTTGGGGATAGCGGTGCCAGCTTCACTCATTATGCGGAGGCAGCGTGATGGGCGCACTAGAGCCAATCGACCCGGAACTGTGGACCGATGAAGAAAGCCCCCGTCTGGTCGCGGGCAAACTCCCCAGCGGCAAAGTGGTGTTTCCCATGCCCACTGGCGATGCAGCCACCGGGGTTGAGCGTCATCCGCTGCCGCGGCGTGGACGGCTGTGGTCGTGGACCAGTCAGGATTTCCGGCCCAAATCGCCTTACGAAGGGCCGGGTGAGGGACCGCAGGATTTTGAACCCTATTTGCTGGGCTACGTTGAAATTCCGGGCGAAGTGATTGTCGAAACCCGCATTGTCGGGGCGACGCTGGATCAGCTCAATCTGGGTATGCCGATGGAATTCTGCATCGTGCCTTTCAATGACCGCCACAGCACATTCGCCTTTCGGCCGGAGATCAGCTCATGAGCGATGTTTATATAATCGGCGCGGGTATTCACCCGTTCGGCCGGACGCCTGAGCGTTCAGGCCGCGAACAAGGTGTGTTTGCAGTACGTCAGGCATTGGGCGATGCCGGGCTCGACTGGTCGGATATAGAATGTGCTTATGGCGGGTCCGCCTCGTCTGGCTCTGCTGATGTGATGGTCAATGAACTGGGGTTGACTGGCCTGCCGTTCATCAATGTCGCCAATGGCTGCGCGACGGGCGGCAGTGCGCTGGCTTCGGCGCAATATGCGGTGGCTTCGGGCGCGTATGATCTTGCCATCGCAACAGGCTTCGACAAGCATGACCGGGGAGCGTTCAATGCCGACCCCAAGGCCTATGGTTTGCCCGAATGGTACGGCCAGACCGGGATGATGCTGACCACGCAATTCTTCGCGCTCAAGATCCAGCGCTACATGCAGTTGCATGGCATTACGCGAACAACGCTGGGACGGGTTGCGGAAAAGGCGTTTCGCAACGGGGCGAAGACCGATCATGCCTGGCGGCGCAGCGAGATTGATCTCGACACGATCATGAACGCGCCCATGATCAATGATCCGCTGACCAAATATATGTTTTGCTCGCCCGCTGAGGGCGGCGTTGCGCTGATTCTTGCGAGCGAGAAAAAAATGCGCGAACTGGGTGCAGACGGTGTGCGGATTGCCAGTGTCGCAGTGCGCACGCGGCCGCCCAACAGTTTTGAAGTGTTCCAACCGGGCATCAGCGTCGAAGGCGGCGGAAAGCCGACCGAGCTTGCATCCAGGGCGGCGTTTGAAATTGCCGGAATCGGTCCGGAAGATATCGACGTGGCGCAGTTGCAGGATACCGAATCGGGCGCAGAGATCATGCATATGGCTGAAAACGGCTTTTGTGCGGACGGCGAACAGGAAGTGTGGCTGGCCGAAGGGCGAACTGAGCTGAATGGTAGTCTGCCGGTCAATACTGACGGCGGCTGTCTTGCTTGCGGGGAGCCAATCGGGGCATCGGGCCTGCGCCAGGTCTATGAAAACGTGCAGCAATTGCGCGGCCGGGGCGGGGCACGGCAAGTGCCCGATGGCCCCAAGACCGCTTACAGCCATGTCTATGGCGCGCCGGGCCTTTCGGGCGTGGCTATTCTTCAGCGCTAGGAGCAGACGATGGGACGGATGAGCGGCAAAGTTGCGCTGATAACAGGCGGCGCGGAAGGAATCGGCGCTGCTGTTGCGCGGCAGATCGTGAGCGAAGGCGGCCGCGTGATGCTATGCGATGTCCAGATCGACAAGGCGCAAAAGCTTGCCCAGGAATTAGGCGCGAATGCCGAAGCATTCGCGCTTGACGTGCGCGATCTTGACCAGTGGTACAGGGCCGTTGCAGCAACGGTGGCACGCTTTGGCAAGTTGACCGTGCTGTGCAATATCGCAGGCATCTCTGAACCCGGCAATGTCGTCGACGGTCCGCTCGATACGTGGCAGCGAACCATCGATATCAATCTCAACGGTCCGTATTATGGCTGCCGTGCTGCTCTGCCAGCGATGGAAGCGGCGGGCGAGCCAGCCGCGATCGTCAACATCGGCTCGATGATCGCGCTGCGCGCAGCCGCATTTGTTGCCGCTTATAGTGCTTCGAAGGCGGGACTCGTCGGGCTGACCCGTTCAATAGCGCTCGATTGCGCTTCACGGGGCGTTCCCATTCGCGCCAATATGGTTCATCCCGGCGCCATTCGCACACCGATGTATGTACGCTACCAGAATGCCGGTCCAATGTCGCCCGACGAAGTCGAAACCGCCTTTGCCGCAACCCATCCGATGAACCGGATTGGCGAGCCGGAAGAAGTGGCGCGTGCCGTTGTCTTCCTTGCCAGCGATGATGCCAGCTTTACAACCGGCTGCGACTTTACTGTCGATGGCGGCGGATCGATCAGGGACTAAGATGATGGGCGAACAACCTACAACCAGAATTGACGCGCATTTTGTCGCGGCGGGCAAGTATCACGATATCGATCATGCGCGGCTGGAAGTGCTCAAGCTGCTGGCCGAGCATCCGCATATTCGGACCACTGTGGCCTGTGATTACGCTGACACGGCGCGGCTCGACCAGTGCCGGTTCCTGATCAGCTATACCTGCGATCTGATGCCCAGTGAGGTAGAGGCAAGGGCGATCCGCGCGTGGCTCGAGAAGGGCGGCAAGTGGCTTGCACTGCATGGTACCAATTCGATTCTCGTCTTTACCGAAGATGGATTGGTCGATGCCCCTGACACTCGCCCGGACGTGATGGAAATGCTCGGCACCCAGTTCAAGGCGCATCCGCCGATCGGCAAATTCACTATTGAGGTGGCTGACCGGGACCATGAACTGACGCGCGGAATTGATGATTTCGAGATTGTCGATGAGCTCTATTTGTCCAACACCACGGCTGATATTCATACCCTGATGCATACAAGGTTTGATGGCGAGGCGACCGGTTTTGTGCAGGACAAGTGGGACAATGCAGTGGTTCCTGTCCTCTATATCAGGGACATTGGTGAGGGCCGCATTGTGTATAATGCGCTGGGGCATTGCCGCGGCCACTATGATCTGCCGGGGATGCAGGATTTCTACCCGCATAAGGAAATGTGCGCGTGGAATTACGATGTCTATTACGATCTGCTACGACGCGGGATCGGCTGGGCAATGCGCGAAGGGGACTGATCTCGTGGATATGGATTTTTCGCCAGCGGACCTGGCGTTTCGGGACGAAGTGCGACGCTTTCTTGCGGACAGTTTGCCGGACCGGCTGCGCGATGGCGCGCGCCGATCCCCAGGGGTGTTTGTCGACCCCGACATTGGGCTCGAATGGCACCGGATTCTCAATCAAAAAGGTTGGCTGGCCTATTTCTGGCCGGTCGAGGATGGCGGGACCGGCTGGACGCCTACGCAGAAGTTCATTTTCGAAAAGGAATGCGCCTTGGCGGGTGCGCCTTCGCTGTCGATCATGGGTTTGCGGCTGGTTGGTCCGGTAATTTGTGCGTTTGGAACGCCTGAACAAAAGCAGCGTTTTTTGCCTGGAATTCTCAATGCAGAAGATTTCTGGTGTCAGGGTTATTCTGAACCAGGTAGCGGCTCTGATCTGGCTTCGCTGAAGACTTCCGCCCGGCGTGAAGGTGGCGAGTATGTCATAAACGGGTCCAAAATCTGGACCACACAGGCGCATCACGCAAACTGGATATTCGCACTGGTACGGACAGATTCCAGCGGCAAGAAGCAGCAAGGCATCAGCTTTGTGCTGGTCCCGATGGATCAGCCAGGGATCGAAGTTTCACCGATCGTGTCGATGTCAGGAGATCACGAGGTCAATCAGGTGTTCTTCACCGATGCCAGAACGCCTGTCGACAATCGAATCGGGGAAGAGGGCCAAGGTTGGACAATTGCCAAATTCCTGCTCGAGAATGAGCGCGGCGGATCGTGCTTTGCGCCGCGTTTGCTCAGGAATATCGACGAATTGACTGCGCTGGCCGAGCAGCAACCCTCGGGCCTGAACGGTGCTTTGGGTGGATATCAGGCTACCCGCGAAAAGATCGCCCGGTTGCGGATCGAGGCAGAGGCGCTGGAAGTGACCGAGCTGCGCATTCTGGCTGAACTTGCCAAAGGCCGCACTCCGGGCCCGCAAACATCGCTCACCAAATTGCTAGGCGCGAATCTGGGGCAGAGGGTGGATGAACTGCGCTTGGAATTGCTTGGCTATGATGCATTGCAATTGCCGCTCGAACGCCCGCTTTACGGAAATGAAGCGCCCGAACCGATTGGTAGCGATGCAGCACAAGTGGCAATGGGCCGTTATCTCAATAATCGGGCCTCAACAATTTTTGGTGGTTCAAACGAAGTCCAGAAGAATATTATTGCCAAATCAGTGTTGGGATTATGATTTACGTTTCAAAATGCGATGTGATTTAGTAATGTTTTCTGTGAATCCCCTTGTGCATCTGCGGCGATTGGAGGATAGTTCAAAATATGGCAGCTAAAGTTATAGAACTCCGTGCGACCAGAGACCGACTCCCACTCGAGTCGTTGGTCGAATCCGTAACGGTTCGGTGCATAGAGGATATTTACGACGCTGCTGTCGCGCTCAGGGATATCGCAGAAGAGCGGGGCCTGAGGGTTTGCACGTGTGACGATATCTCGTCCAAGGAACCCATGACCGATGGTGACGGGACAATTCTCAATGCCGATGTGTTCGGCTGGCTGGAAGAAGGCCGCCGCTGGTGGGAAGACCATCGCCTCGCGCTTCATTCGCCGCTGCCACGGGCTTGCCGCTATGAAAGTGAGCCGTTCTGGGTGAATTCAGAAGGTTTCTATAGCCTGTGGCACAATACCTATCTGGACGAGATTGAGCTGCATGATTTTTCCAAGCGCTCACTCTGTGAGGCAGCCATTGTGATCCCGGTGCATTTGCCCTTCGGACAGATTTCAGCGAACAGTTTTGTGCCGATCGACCGGCATCAGACCGACCTGTCGCAGGAATTTTCCGAGCATGGTGAATTGCTCGGTCTGGTTATGCGGCGGTTTATTGCCGGCTATGTTCAGGCGATGCGGACCAAGCGCAGGATTCCGACCAATTGCGTGCTGTCAAAGCGCGAAGTCGAATGTTTGCGGTGGGCCGCGATCGGCAAGACGGATATGGAAATCAGCATGATCCTGAACCGCAGCCATGCAACGATCCGCTATCATATCCATCGGGCCGGTGAGAAGCTGAATGCGGTGAACCGTGCGCAAGCGATTTTCAAGGCTGGCCAACTTGGATATCTTGGCGCCAGCGAATAAACGGCGTGGGTGCTTCGAAGGGAGGCCTCAGCCCAATGGGCGAAGCGGGTCCCTGCCGTCCCAGCCAATTCCAGCCTGCTTGATCATGCCAAACAATTCGAGCGTGCCAGGCTGAAGTTGCAGCATTTCAACGATATGACCGGGGCCGGTGCCCGGATCAGCATAGATTACTGCACCCTCAGGCAGGACCTTGCCTTCGACGAGGATTTTCGCGCCGTATCGTTTGCAGGCCGCATAGGCATCAGCAATGTCATCGAGCAGCAGGCACGTATGATGCAGCCCGTCGCGTACGCAATATTCACCTGAATAGATCGATGGCGCGTCGTTTTCTGGCCTGATCAACTCAATTTGCATATCGCCCCAATAGGCGAGTGCAAGACTGAATACAGCGTCGGTCGGTTCGCCCAGATAGCGCATGTCTTCAAGGTGGATATTCTCCATCATGAAGAACGGCCCGACGCCCATGGTCTGGGTCCAATGTCTAACAGCAGCGTCAAAGTCACTCGGCACGAAGGCCAGTTGCATCACCGGCCCTAGACCGGTCAGCCCTGCAGCATGTTGTCCCATAATTTTCGCCTACTCACAGTTACGCTAGGATACCTGGAGGTAAGGATGTGGCATCACAGGCTAAGAGGATACTGCACAAAGTAAGAGTACGGACCGCTCACCATGAATGAGACTACCAAGATTGATCGCGATGACCGTTGCCCCGGCATAAGTTATACTGACATGCTGGAAGCGGATACCAGGCGCGTGCCTGACTATCTGTTCGAAGAATCGCTGGCTCCGATGTCAACTGATCCGCTGTCGGTTGAGCCTTATATCAGCGAGGAATTTGCCCGGCTCGAACGGGAGAAGATGTGGCCCAATGTGTGGCTGTTCGCCGCGCGCGAAGATGAAATGCCTGACGCCGGCGATACGGTGGTGTTCGACATCAATGACAAATCGTTTCTGCTGGTGCGGCAAAAAGACGGCGCAGTGCGCGCATTTTACAACGTCTGCCTGCACCGCGCACGCAAGCTGCGAACCAAGGCGGGCAACACCAGCCAGCTACGCTGCCCGTTCCACGGTTTCACCTGGAAGAATGATGGCAGTTTGAAGGAAATCCCCTGCGAATGGGACTTCAAGCATCTCGAAGGCAAGGACATGAGCCTGCCCGAAGTGCGCGTGAACCTGTGGCAGGGCTTCGTGATGATCACGGAAAACAATTCGTTGCCCGAGTTTACCGACTGGTTGGGGCCGGTGGCCGATCACTATCACCGCTATGACATGCAGGACCGCTTCACCGCGATGTGGGTGTCCAAGCGAATTCCCGCTAATTGGAAGGCCACGGCAGAAGCGTTCATGGAAGCGTGGCATTCGGTAACCACGCACCCGCAATTGCTGCCCTTTTTGGGTGATGCAAATACTCGCTACGATCATTTCGGCGATTTCTTCAACCGTGCGATTACGCCATCGGGCACGCTCTCACCGCATATCACCGGCAAGGACCAACAATATATCCTCGACAAGATGAACGAGTTTTCTGGCGGTAGTGATGCAGAAACCAACCGCCGCTTCAGCGCCAGCGGCGATGATATTGTGCTCGATCCCAACGATCCGTTCCACGCCCGCAAGGTGCTGGCGGATGCCAACCGCAAGGGTTTTACCGAGCAATACGGGCTCGATTATTCGGACAAGTCCGATTCCGAAATGCTCGACAATTTCACCTATAATATCTTTCCCAATTTTTCGCCATGGATCGGCTATATTCCGACACTGCTGTATCGTTGGCTGCCGGGCGATACGCCCGATTGGTGCACGATGGAAATCCGTGTGCTGATGCCCAAGCCCAAGGACGGCGAGCGCCCGCGGGCGGTTGAAAAGCTGGAAATTCCCGATGACGAACCCTTCGCCTGGGCCAATGATGTGATGGGTGAAGCGCTGGCCAAAGTGTTTGATCAGGATATGGCCAACTTGCCGCATGTGCAGACCGGAATGAAGGCATCGTCAAACGGCCTTATGGAATTGGGGGCGTATCAGGACAGCCGGGTACGCCACTTCCAGCAAACGCTGATGAAATTCATCAATGGCGAGCTGCCTGGCTGATCTGGGATAATTCATGGCGATCAATAGGGTAATCGTACTGGGCGCCCCCGCGGACCAGGGAATTCCGCTGGTGCAGTCGCTCCAGGCAGGGGGCTATATAGTCACCGCTGGCGTGCGCCGCGCCGATGCGTTGGCCGCCAGCCCTTTTCCTGACTTGCCTTACGTGACAGCAGACATCACCGATCCGGTCGTACTTGCGCAGGCATTTGCCGGGCAGGATGCACTGGCGATGCATTTACCGTTTGAATTCGACCGCGGAATTGCAGCATCCTATGGCCGCAATATCGCGCAGGCCGCGAAAGCGGCTGGCCTCAAGAAAATTGTCTTTAATACCAGCTGCTTTATCGCTGACCATGATCTTGATCTGACTGCGCATGACGGTCGGCGTGATATCGAGCAGTCGCTCTTGGAAACCGGCATTCCGTGTGTCCTTATTGAACCGGTCGTGTTCATGAACAACATGATTCGCGTGTGGAGCAAGCCTTCGATCGTCAACCGGGGCGTGTTCGCCTATTCGGCGGCACCGGACTTGAAGGTCAGCTGGATTTGCCTGGATGATGTTGCTGCCTATATGGTTGCCGCGCTCGGCACCGATGCTGCCGATGGCAAACATGTCGCAGTTGGCGGGCCTGAAGCACTGGTGGGTGATGAAGTCGCCGCACGGCTGACTGCGGTGCTGGGCAAGCCAGTCCGCTTCCAGAGCATTACGCCCGATGAATTTGCCGCGCGGATGAGCGAGCTGGTCACCGGGTCGCGCGCGGTTGCGCCGCTCAGCATCTATGAAGGCATGGCCAAATTCTACCGCTATTATAACGATCAGGCGGTCAGCCCACTGGTCGTGGACCCTGACGAAACGCGTAAATTACTTGATGTGAAACTGACCCCGATGCACGAATGGCTGCAGCAGTGGGATTGGAGCCAGCCATACTGACCTGGCGCGTGCGCCGCAATCATTCGCCTGCTTCGGCAGCAACCTCGGCGGCATCGAAATAATGGATTCGCAGATCCTTGAGCAATCCACCTTCGAAGCGTCCTGCTTCGTTGACCGTCTGGGTGAAAGTGCGGCCAGTCTTTTTTGATGTCATAGTCAGGCTGAGCACGACCACGGCCCATGTTTCCCCGCCGACAATCTCATGAATATCGACCACTGCTTTCGCCCACGTGCCATACATGGCTGTGGCGACGCGTTGCAGTGCATCAGGACCGGTCCATTCTCCGCCGAAGGGGAGACACTCTGCCTCATAGACAGTGAATTCGGGGTGTACCCGCGCCGCCACTGCCTGCCAGTCCTGCGCGCCAGCGAATCCATAAATTTCGGCCAGCAATTGGGCCGGCCTTGCCACTTCGCTCATATCCTGTGCCTCATTCGATGGTCCCGATCAGGTCACCCACCCTGTAAGTCGCGCCTTCTATGCCCATTTGCCGGATCACCCCTGAAGCCTGCGCTTCGATCTCCGTCGTCGTCTTGTCGGTTTCGACCAGATATATCACGTCGCCCTTTGCTACTCGCTCCCCATCGGCATGCATCCATTCGGACAAAACTACTTCGAGCGCGCTCATGCCCAGCTTCGGCACCCTGATTTCCGCCGCCATTATTCAACCATTTTCCATTGAACTGCGGATGGCCGCGACAATCTCCGGCTTGGTCGGGATCCATGCCTGTTCCAGCGCGGCAACGAAGGGCACGGGCGAAAATGTCCCGCCAATACGCAACACGGGCGCCTTGAGCTTGCCCCACAGCTTCTCATGAATGGTCGCGGCCATTTCTGCGCCGGTGCCATAAGGACGCACAGCTTCATGCAAAGTGATTGCGCGGCCGGTCTTGCGCACCGACGCCAGTACGGTTTCTTCGTCATACGGGGCGATGGTGCGCAGATCGACCACTTCGACCGAAATCCCCACGCTGGCCATTTCATCGGCGATGGCGAGCGCGTCCAGCACTGTGCGGCCATACGTAATGAGCGAAACATCGCTGCCTTCGCGCGCGATTGCCGCCTCGCCCAGCGGGACTCGGTAACCGGGGCCCGGATCGTCTGATTTGAGCCCGTAGCACAGGATATTCTCGATGAAGATCACCGGATCATTGCTGTCGATGGCCGACCGCATCAGTCCTTTGGCATCGGCGGCGTTTGACGGCGTGACGACGCGAATCCCCGCGACATGCGCGAACCACGCTTCCAGCATATCGGAATGCTGCCCGCCAAACCCGACCCCGACCCCGGTGGTGGTGCGAATGACTAGCGGCACATTGGTCTGTCCGCCCGACATAAAACGCAATTTGGCTGCGTGATTGACGATCTGGTCCATGCATACGCCAACGAAATTCATCAGCATGATTTCGGCAATGGGCCGCTGCCCAGCCAGTGCGGCACCCACAGCAGCGCCGACAATCGCAGTCTCCGAAATTGGCGTGGCGCGAATCCGGTGCGTGCCATATTTTTCGGTCAGGCCCGAGGTGACCTTGAACACACCGCCGCCCTGCTTGGCCGCGACATCTTCGCCCAAACAGAACACGCCGTCATCTTCTGCCATGGCTTCATCAATCGCCTGATTGAGTGCCTGAACCATGGTGATTTGCGGAGGCTTGCCGGTCATTACGGCATCTCCTCTTCGAACACATCGACTTTGAGCTCATGCGGATCGGGGAAATCGGCTGCCAGCGCTCTTGCCACTGCGGTGTCAATTTCTGCATCGATTTGTGCAACAATATCGTCCAACTCTGCCTCAGTGAACTGGCGGTCCAGCATCACAGCGCGCAATTTCGGAAGCGGGTCCTCTGCCTTCATTTCAGCCAGATGTTCGGGCGGCATGTAGGAGAAATCGGCTCCGAAAAAATGCCCCATCATGCGGTAACACATTGCCTCAATCAGGGTTGGGCCTTCACCGGCACGGGCGCGGTCAACCGCCAGTTTGGCGGCATTATACATTTGGTGCACGTCATTGCCGTCCACATGGATGCTGCGCATCCCATACCCCGCAGCCCGGTCCGCAATACTGGGGCTGGCGGTGTGATCGGCAAAAGCCGTGTGCTCACCATACCGGTTGTTCTGGCACAGGAACACGATGGGCAGCTGGTACAATGCCGCCATGTTCATGGCTTCGTGAAAGCCGCCGATATTGGCTGCTCCATCACCAAAGCTGACCATCGTTACCCGGCCGTCACCATTGTTCTGCGATGCCATGGCCAGGCCATTGGCAATTGGCAGGCCCGATCCGACGACACCGGTGGTGACCATGATCCCCTTTTCAGGATAGGTAATGTGCATCGTGCCGCCCTTGCCCTTGCAGGTGCCGGTTACTTTGCCGAGGCATTCTGCCCACCATTTTTCCGCCGGGATACCTTTGGCAGTCTGTTCCCCCTGCCCGCGATAGGTGCACACCACATAATCATCATCGGTCAACGCGGTCATCGCGGCTGCGGACACCAGTTCCTGTCCCCGCACGCAATAGTACATAACCGCCACCTTGCCCTCCATCAGCAGTGCGCGGAACTTTTCGTCAGTGCGATTGACCTTCATCGTGCGCGTATAGATGTCACGCAAAGTCGCGCGGTCTATCTCGGCCCGCGATGGGGCGTCCCGGAGCTGGTCGGCTGCCATCGCCAGCGCGGTCAGAACTGGACGCGCTGGGTAAAGCCGCCGTCGATGACAATATTTGCCCCGGTCATGTAAGGGCACGCTGGGCTGGCGACAAAGACCACGGCCTTGCCAACCTCGTCAGGCTCGCCGAAGCGGCCGGTGGGCATTTTCGCCAGAGTGCCTTCATACAGGGCCGGTACCACGCCCTTGATCATCTCCCAGTTGCCGCCTTCATAGTAGATCGCGCCGGGCGAAACTGTGTTCACCCGGATGCCCTTGCCGGCCAGCGCCTGGCTAAGTTGTGAAGCATGGGTTATCAGTGCAGCCTTGAGCGCATTGAACGCCTGCGGCGCGACAAATGTCTCCAACGCGGCGGTCGAGGACATGAAGACGATCGATCCGCAATCGGACGCTTCGAGATGAGGGGTGAGAACTTCCACCCCCAGCACTGCACCCATGATGTCCATATCGAGGCCCTGTTGCCAGTCACCTGTGCCGCCAGTACCCGATGAGCTTGCCATATGGACGAAGATATCGCAGCCGCCGAGATCATCCGCAGCCTTGGCCAGCCACGCCTTATAGCCTTCGTGATTGTCCGCCATGTCGAACACTTCGGCCAACACTTTGCCGCTGCCCGCCTTGTCGATGGCGGCCTTTGCAGCATCAATCTTGTCCTGCTTGCGGCTGAAGAAGGCAACATCGGCCCCTTCGGCAGCAAAATGTTTGAGCGAGGCGAGGCCGAGCCCATGTGCACCGCCATTCATGATGACTTTCTTGCCTTTAAGTCCCAGATCCATCGTTTCACTCCCTATGTCTTGATATTGACCCAGCGGTAAACCATCCTGGCAGGGCCGTTAATCAGCAAAAATAGCAGCTTTGGTGCCTCGGCCGGGTGGCTACCCTGCCGCAAGCCGGGCAAGATATCCCGACCTGCGCATTGCCGCAGCGGTCCAGACGAATATCACCATCGCCAGCAAGCCGGCTGCGAGGCATACCAGAAACACTGACAGATTGAGTGCAAACGGACCATGTGCAGGAGTGAAATGGTCACTCAGCGCGCCAATAATTGCTGCGCTTACCAATTGTCCGATGAGATTGTTGAAGAACAGGGCAAAGGCGACCGCAAAACCGCGCTGTGATGGCTCCACACATGCTTGCAGCAAGGAAAGGATTGGTGCCTGGCTGGAAACGAATATGCCGTAGCTGAGCGCGAACAGTCCAAGGAAGAGCCAGAGCGCCCCGGCATTGAGGCTCAGCCAGAGAGGGATCAGGCACAGCAGACTGACAAGGCCCGGCAGCAGCGCGCGCCAGCGTTCGTCGAACCGAGTCATCCAGTCTGTAAGATAGCCCCCGATGACTGGGCCGGGAATGCCGCCGAGCAAAAAGGTCAGTCCCAGATAGATTGCGACATGGCCGGTATCGACATCAAAGTTGCGCAGCATGATCGCGGGCATCCAGATCGCCATCGCATAGCCGATCATGATCTGGACCGCGAAGCCAAGGATGACGCCCATATAGACACGGTTGGAAAGCAACGAGCGCAGGGTCTGCAGGATCGGTAGCTGGATGGTCGAGGCACCGGGCGGAGCGTACCGCCCGCGCAGCGGCTCGTTTACAGTCGCGAACAGGAACACGCCCAGCACCAGCCCGGGCAAGCCGAACAGGACAAAAGCCCAGCGCCAGCCAAAGGCCTGTGCCAGCAGTCCCCCGGCGATCAGGCCGAATGCGGTGCCGACGGTTGCCCCGATCGTCAGAAAACCCATGGCGCGGGCCATTTCCGTGCGCCGGAAATAATCGGCGATCAGCGACTGGGAGGAGGGGCCGCTTCCTGCTTCTCCCATACCCACTGCAATCCGCGCCAGAAACAGGGACCAGAATCCGGTGGCCAGCCCGCATAGCGCAGTGGCAACACTCCACACGGAGATGGCCGCTGCAACGATACGCTTGCGGTTGGACCGATCGGCAAAGCGTGCTGCAGGAAAACCAAAGGTGATGTAGGTAATGGTAAAGGCAGCCCCCGCCAGCAAGCCAAGTTGGGTGTCCGACAGGGCGAATTCTGTCTTGATGTCTTGCATCAGGATCGAAAATACCAGCCGGTCGGCCACGCTGAACAACGAGGTCAAGGTCAACAATGTCAGCACATAATAACGGTAATTCGGCCCTTCGCGCGTTGGCGTGAGCAGGCCGGGCGGCAGCTTCATCGCTCTGGCCGGGCCAGCAATCCATTGTCGACCGGAATCTCCACGCCGGTCAGAAACCGCGCCTCGTCCGAAGCGAGGAAGAGCACCATATTGGCGACATCATTCGGCGCGCCCAGCGCTTCCTTGGGCAGCACGCCTTCGGGCACGGGTACCTCTTGCCCGGGCCGCCCGCTTACGGCCTGCACCATCGGCGTTTCGATCCCGCCCGGCATCAGCACGTTGCAGCGGATCGCGTAGCCTTTATCCTGGCAATGCATGGCAATCGATTTGGTCATCGACCGGATCGCCCCTTTTGCTGCGGTGTAAGCAATGATCGAGCCATAGCCCATCAGCGATGCGGTGGAGGACATGTTGACGATCGCCCCGCCGCCTGAGCGGTCCATAAGCGGAATGCCATATTTGCACCCGAAGAATGTGCCCATCACATGAATATCGAGATGGAGCCGGAAATTATCGGCCGTGCAGGTTTCGACATCCTCGAAAATCACGTTTCCAGCATTGTTGACCAGAATATCCAGCCCGCCATGCAGCTTTTCCACCTCCGCGAAAATTTCCTGCCAGCGCCCCTCATCGCGCACGTCCTGTTCGAATGCGACGCCGCCAATGGCATCGGCAACCGCCTGTGCCTTGGCAAGATCAATATCGGTCACCACCACTTTGGCGCCTTCCGCCGCCAGCCGCTCGCAATCAGCCTTTCCAAGCCCCATTGCCCCGCCTGTTACCAGTGCGATTTTACCTTCGACTCGGCCGGCCATTCATTCTCTCCCTTTGCTTTGCGGGTAGATTAGGCGGGTGAACGGATTGCTCCATTGTCAATTTCGAGCATGCCGCTTGATTATTGTGACAGTGCGATGCTGCACTCTTGTTTGGTATATCCGCGCCATGACCGACGAGGACATCGCGCTGTTCAAGCAGATGATGGAATGGGAAGGGCAGCGCCGCGCGCCGCCTGATGGCTTTCCCGACCTGCCTGACATGCCCGCTGCACGCTATACCTCGAAAGAATATTTCCGCCTCGAATGCGAACATATCTTCCGCAAGAGCTGGTTGTTCGCCGCGCATATTGACGAGATCCCTGAACCTGGCTGTTACATGACCTGGCACAATGCGGGCGATCCGATCATCATCGTCCACGGAATGGATGGGCAAGTCCGTGCGTTTTACAATACATGCCGCCATCGCGGCGCACCGGTGGTGACCGAACCGCGCGGCCGGGCGCCGCGGCTGATGTGCGGCTATCACAACTGGACTTACAAAACCGACGGCTCGCTGGTCGGCGTGCCGCAGCGGCAGGATTTCGGCAATCTTGATATGGCGTGCCGCGGCCTCAATCCGGTGCGCTGCGAGGCCTATGGCAATCTGATCTTTGTCAATTTCGATGCCGATGCGCCAACATTGACCGAATGGCTTGGGCCGCTGGCCGATGAATGGGTGGAATTTCGCTTTGACAAAATCCGCCTTGCAGCGCGGCACAGCTTTGAGCTCAAGTGCAATTGGAAGGTTGCGATGGAGGCCAATATGGAGGTCTACCATGTGCCCTACATCCACCCGGAGACCGTCGCCCCGCTAGTCGACGCGCAGCGCAATTTCAACAGTTTCTACCCCAATGGGCACGCACGGATGCTGGCTCCCGCGCCGCGCCAGACGGACCGCGCGCATGTCCGCGCGATCGAGAGTCCACCGAACTGGCAGCGGATTGAAACAGTGGGCGAACTCGGCAGTACTGCGACGCAGAGTTATACCCTGTTCCCCAACTGGGTTTCTCCGCTGTCGGATTATTTCGTGCCGCCGCTGCTGTTCTGGCCGACTTCGCTGAACACCACCCGGTTGGAACTGGTGACCATGGCACTTGACTGGGGCGATGGGCCGCCGCCCGATTTATGGACTGTGCCAGATGAGGCCATGCCGGGCGGCAGGCAGATGAGCCAGATCATTCTGGAGGACACACAGTTTGGCGAAGCGATCCAGCAATCGATGGAAAGCGCCGGGTTCAAAAGCGTACCGCTAAGCTATCAGGAAGCGCGCATCTACAGCTTCCACCAACACTGCGACAAGATGATCGGTATCGAGCAGGTTCCGCCCGAACTCAGGGTCAAGCAAGTGATCGATGAACGCTGGGTCTGGCCCAGGGATCCGCGTATCGCATTGATGCGTCAGGCAGGACGCACTTTAGCCCAGTGATACCAAAAAGTCACAATGCCGTAGCGTCTACGGTACCACTATCGGTTTTGCTAAATGTATGAGCGCAAGGCCCGGCGTAGGAAGATCGGGCAATCGAATGCGCTTGTGGAACAACTCGGGCGAGACATGTGGCGCAGAAGCTGCAGCGGCCCAAGGGGAGGATAATCATGTCTGAGAATACACCCAAAGACCGTCTTGCACGCACTCTTCGCCCGATTTTGCTGGGCACTGCCGCAGGAGCTGCAATGTTGGCGATGCCAGGCATTGCCCGCGCGCAGGATGCCGCGACCAAATCCAAGGCTGACGTCAAGGTTGCACAGGCACCGTTGACCACCGGCAATGATATTATCGTCATGGCCCGGCGTCAGGCTGAAACCTTGCAGGATGTACCGGTCACGGTGACTGCGATCGGCGGGGCCACGCTGGAAAAATATAACGTCACGCAGGTAGGCGATGTGGTCAACCGGGTACCAACGCTGAATGTTCAGGTGGGCGGTTCAGGCTCCGGGGGCCAGCTTTCGCTGCGCGGGGTGGGTTCTTCCAATATCTCCGCCGCATTTGATTCCGCCGTGGCGTTTGATTTTGATGGGGTTCAGGTCAGCACCATGCGCATGGTGCAGTCAGCCTTTATCGACACCAAACAGATCGACGTGTTGAAGGGGCCGCAATCGCTGTTCTTCGGCAAGTCCGCAACTGCCGGTGTTATCGCCATTCGTTCCAACGATCCGACCCCGACATGGGAAATGGGCGGCAAAGCCAATTACGAATTTCAGGAGAAGGGTTACACGGTCGGCGGATATATATCCGGACCGCTGACCGACACCCTGGGGATCCGAATTGCGGCACAATATAATGATGTGAAGGACTTCGTGACCCTTCAGGCAAACACGCCTGCTGTGAACAAGGAACGGGGACTGACCAACTTCATGGGCCGCGCTACGCTGGCATGGAAGCCGGTCGAAGGCTTTGATGCCAATCTGAAGGTGCAATATTATCGCGGTACCAATGACGGCGCGATCCAGCAATCAGATATCTATTGTGGTGCCAATGGGATCGCTGATCCGGTTTCTCTGTTTAGCGGTGCGATTATCATTCCGGCTGGCTATGACTGTAATACCAAGGACGGCACTTATTTCTTGCCCGATACAGCGCCGCCACTGGCTGCCTCGGTTCCAAAGCCATCCAAGGCAGTGGGCTATAATGGCGTTCCGTTTGGCGTGACCGATCTGCTGTTTGGGCGCTTGCTGCTCAATTTCGACGTGACCGACAAGCTGACCTTCACCTCGACAACGGGTTATGTTGATCTTGATGCAACCGATGTCGACAATTACAGCTATGCCGGCGTTGGGCCTGCCTTCACCCCTATTCCGGGGCTGACCGTGGCCGACATTGCGCCCGCACTTGCAGCGGCAAATGGCCCAGGTGTTCCATTGGGCGTCGGGACCAGCGATCCGCGCAATACGCTGAAGCAATATAGTCAGGAATTGCGGCTGACCAGCCACAATGACGGGATGTTCAATTTCATGCTGGGCGCATATTACGAATGGCGCAAATTTGGCTTTGACACATCGCAGAATGCGGTCAACATTTCATTAATTGCACCTGATCCGATTACCGGATATACGTTCGATTACAAGAAGATACAGGAAACAAAGACCGACGCCCTATCGTTTTTTGGAAGCACCATTCTGGATCTGACTGATCAACTTCAGCTGTCTGGCGGGGTTCGCTGGACCAAGGAAAAGAAGGTCAGCACGATTACGGTCCCCTATGTGCATGCTTTCTTGTCTGCGACGCCGGCATTTATCAGCAGCGGCTTCTTCTCCGGACCGATTGAATTCAGGGACAGTAATTTCTCCCCCGAAGTTACGTTGCGGTACAAACTCACTCCAGAAGTGAATGTGTTCGCATCGTTCAAATCTGGCTTCAAATCTGGCGGGATTGATAACTCGGCGCTGCCATCCAACTCGCTGCTCGGCTTTAGCAGTCCAGACCCGGCGGTGCGCCAGGCTGTGGCTGAGGGGCTTAAGTTCGGCTCTGAAAAGGCAATTGGCGGCGAAGTCGGGATGAAGTCTGAACTGGCCAACCGCACAGTGACTTTGAATGCGACCGCCTTCTATTATGTGTTCAAGGATCTGCAGGTACAGAACTTTGACCCGATCGCGATCCAGTTTATCACGCTTAATGCAGGTCAGGTGACCAGCAAAGGTGTGGATGTGGCATGGAGCTGGCGGACCCCGGCAGACGGGCTGAACCTGTCAGGCAACCTGTCGCTGCTCGATACAAAGTACACCAGCAGCTTCATCACCTCGCCCGGGGTTGACCTCAATGGCCGTGATGCTGCGCGGGCGCCGAAATTCTCGGGCAATATCGCGTTCGATTATTCGGTTCCAGTTAGCGACGGCCTGCAATTCGGGATTGGCGGCAATGCCATCTACAGTGGCAGTTTCTACACTGCGCAGACGTCTTTGACTGACTACAAGCAGGACAGTTATGTCGCCTTTGACGGGAATATCTCGATCGGCGATCCGGATGGCCGGTGGAAGCTCTCGCTGATTGGTGTCAATCTGACCAACAAGATCTGGACCAGTTCTTCCGGCGGGCGCCCGTTCCTGCCCGGTGCCAATCCATTCGGCATTCCGGTGGGTGATGATGTCATCCTCAGCAAGAACCGGGGCCGTCAAGTCTTCGTGGAAGCCAGCTTCCACTTCTGAGCTTTCCTCTCCTGAGGTTAGCACTGGCGCCTGTGAACTTGGGTTCACAGGCGCTCTTTTTTGAAGGTCGGGAGTGAGAGGAAACGAGCCTTGAGGCGCGTCTTCCTGTCAGCCGAACAACTGCTCTGGCGCTTCGATCAACTCTTTCATCGTCGACAGGAACTGCGCACCTGCAGCCCCGTCAATCGCGCGGTGATCAACCGACAAGGTCAAATTGATCTGTGTTTCGAAGGCAAGATCACCGTCGTCCAGCTCGACCGGTACGCGCGATGCCTTGCCTACCGCCAGGATTGCGCCCTGCGGCGGGTTGATGATCGCAGCAAACTCTTCGATCCCGAACATACCCAGATTGGATACGGTAAAGGTCCCGCCATCCATATCTTCATACGACAGCCGTCCCTGCTTGGCCTTGTCGATCATCTGGCTGGTGGCGGCAGCAATCTGTTCGATCCGCATCCGGTCTGCCTGCCGCACAATCGGCGTGACCAGCCCTTTGGGTGAGGCAACGGCCACCGCCACATCGGCATGGGGAAACTTGTGCAGCTCCTCGCCGTGCAGTTGGACGTTGATATCCGGGTGCTGCGCAAGCGCCTTGGCACTTGCCATCACCAGATAGTCATTGAGCGTGGCTTTGACCCCAAGGACCAGATTGGCGGTTTTGCGCAGCGCCAGCAATTCGTCGACCGCAACCGAAATCCGCAGATAGAAATGCGGAATATCCTGCTTGGCGCTGGTCAGGCGGCGGGCCACAACCTTGCGGACCTTGTCAAATGGCACAACGATAGGTTCATTTGCGACCGGACTGAAGTTGGTATCACGGCGCCCGCCGCTCTTAGGCTCGGCAACGCTCAGCACATCATTTTTCGAAATGCGCCCGCGCGGCCCGGTGCCAACCAGCGTGGCCAGGTCAACCCCGTGAATGGCGGCAAGGCGTCGCGCCAGCGGGGAGGCGAAGATCGCCAAATCCTCTGCGGGCAGCTTTGCCGGGCCTCTGAGTACCGGTTGGACCGCCGGACGGATATGCTGATGGACATCCTGAAAAGTTATCCGCCCGCCTCGGCCAGATCCTTCGACCAAGGCCAGATCAACGCCTTCCTCTTCGGCCAAAGCCAGCGCTTTGGGGCTGATCGGACGGTTGGTTTCTATCTTCATCGCAGGCTTTGGCGATGCTGCGGCAGGTTTGGCTGGCCCGCCCTTTTTGGCATTGCTACTGATACCGCCCTGCGCAGGCGCAAAGCCGGACACAAATGCATCCACTTCGTCATTCGCTGCGGCCTCGTCCCCGATGACTGCCAGCAGCGCGCCAACAGGTATCGCCTCGTCGCGCGCAGGTTCAATAATGCGAGCGATCACTCCGGGCCGTTCAGCTTCGACTTCATTGGTGATCTTGTCAGTTTCGATCAGGCAGATCAGGTCGCCCTTGGCGACCGATTGGCCTTCTTGCACCATCCATTCGGCAATGGTTCCCTCGGACATTTCGATGCCCCATTTGGGCATGCAGAAGGCGCGTAGCTTGCTCATCAGACGTTCCTTACCGCCAATCCAGGACCTTGCGGACAGCCGCCTGTACCTTGTCCGCCGATGGCAGATAGGCCTGCTCCAGTTCCAGCGCGAAGGGGATAGGCGAATGCGGCGCAGTGACCATCTGAATGGGGGCCCTCAGACTGGCAAACGCCTTTTCGCTTGCCAGAGCGGCAATGTCGGTGGCGAGGCTGCAGCGCTGCGGCGCCTCATCGACCACCACCAACCGCCCGGTGACTTCGACCGAGTCGAGAATGGCTTCTTCATCAAGCGGGCTGGTGGTTCTGAGATCGAGTACATCGCAGCCAATCCCTTCCTCTGCCAGCGCGTCTGCGGCCGCTTCGCAGCGGCTGACCATCAGGCCGGTCGCCACCAGCGTCACATCTTCGCCTGCGCGGGTCAGCTTCGCATGGCCGAAGGGGATGGTGTAGTCGCCATCGGGCACTTCTCCTTCAACCCCGTAGAGCATCTTGTGTTCAAGGAACATTACCGGGTCATCGCCCCGCAAGGCCTCGCGCAGCAGCCCGCGAACATCGGCCGGCGTGGTTGGCATGACCACTTTGAGCCCCGGCATGGACGTGAGGATATGGTGGACCGACTGGCTGTGCTGGGCAGCGGCGTTGAAGCCTGCGCCATAAGCCATACGGATCACCGCTGGACAGGTCGTTTTGCCGCCAAACATATAGCGGAACTTGGCAATTTGGTTCCAGATCTGGTCAAGGCTGACACCGATGAAATCGGCAAACATAAGCTCGGCGACCGGACGCTTTCCGGCCAGCGCCAGCCCGCCTGCGGCACCTACAATGGCGCTTTCCGAAATGGGTGTATCGATCACCCGGTCGGGGCCGAACGCATCATAGAAACCGGTTGAAGTTGACCAGATCCCGCCGATGGCTTCGGGTCCGCCTGCCGTGCCCATACCGCCGACTACGTCTTCGCCCAGCACGACGACATTTTCATTGCGCTGCATTTCTTCGAAAATCGTGGAGCGTACAGCATCGCGGTACATCATCTTGGTCATTTCTCGCGCCTCTTGCTCAATAGGTTACATAGACATTGGTCAGGACGTCTTCGGCCTGAGGGCGCTCGGCAGCCCTGGCGGCATCAACCGCTGCATCGATCTGGTCGAGCACCTCTTCATCGATGGCATCAAGGACTGTTCCTTCCAGCAGTTTGGCATCGGCCACTTTCTGACGGAAATTGGTCAAGCAATCGCGCTCGGCGCGGATCCGTTCCAGCTCTCCCTTGCCGCGGTAATTCTGCGGATCCCCCTCGAAATGGCCAAAGAAGCGCTCTGTATCGAATTCTACTGCGGCCGGTCCATTGCCGTCGCGAACATATTCCAGCACGTCGCGCATGGTTTCATAGACAGCGAAGAAGTCAGTGCCATCCGCCCGCCAGACTTTCATGCCAAATGCTTCCGCGCGGCTGGCAATGTCCTTGTTGGTACCGACCGCGTATTCAAAGCCGGTATGTTCGGAATAATGGTTGTTTTCGAACACGAAAATGCACGGGGCCTTGGTGACCACGGCGAGGTTCATTGCCTCAAAAGTGGTGCCCTGGTTGCATGCGCCGTCCCCTGAAAAGGTGATTGCGACCTTGCCCTGGCCGTCCAGCTTGAGCGAGAGCGCAGCGCCAACTGCAATCGGCGCACCTGCACCGACGATGCCGTTTGCGCCCAGCATACCCTTGTCGACATCAGCGATATGCATCGAGCCACCCTTGCCGTTGCACAGGCCCTCGCGGCTGCCGTAGATTTCCTTCATCATTCCATCGACATCGCAGCCCTTGGCCAGGCAATGGCCATGGCCGCGATGGGTTGAAACGATCTTGTCCGAGGCATCGAGATGTTCGCACACCCCAACCGCTACAGCCTCCTGCCCGCAATAAAGGTGAGTAAACCCAGCAATCTGGCCGGTTGCGATCTCGACATGCAAGCGTTCTTCAAATTCGCGGATGACTTTCATGCGGCGATATGCCTGCAACAATTCTTCTCGGCTTAGCTGCATATATACCTCTCGGTTTACTGTCGGGCACTGCTTGTTGGCGCGGGTTCGAATGATCTTGTATCCGGGCACACGTTTCCCGGCGGGCGTCTCGCGTGAATGATAGTGCGGGGAAGCTGGCGCTCTTCCCATACCTCAATTTGCTAGTTTCCCGGTGCCAAGCGGGCAATTCTGTCTGATCCAAGCTGCACTATCGGTTCAAACAGTGTTCTTCAGCGCTGCAGCAGGCCACTTGCATTGACTGGCCGAAACAACCCAGAACAGGCAGATGATCTATGGGCATTCTTGAACGTTTCCGACTGGACGGTGAAGTTGCCGTGGTGACCGGGGCGGGCAAAGGCATCGGCCGGTCGATCGCAATTGCGCTAGCCGAGGCCGGGGCTGATGTGGTGCTGGCCTCGCGCACGCAGAGTGATTTGGAAGCGGTTGCGGGTGAGATTGAGGTTACCGGGCGCAGAGCGCTACCAGTGGTCACCGACGCAACCGATTCCGCTGCGCTGGAGGCACTGGCGCAACAGGCGGTGGCTCACTTTGGAAAGCTTACCATTTGGGTCAACAACGCGGGCGGCATTCCCGATGGGACTCCGCGCTACCTTACGCGTACGCCGGAAGAAAATTTTGACGCACAGATTGCACTCAACCTCAAGGCGGTGTGGATGGGCGCCACGGCTGCTGCGCGGCAGATGGGCGTTAACGGCGGTGTGATCGTCAATATTTCCTCCCGCTCGGCAACCGGGCCGCAGGTCAAGAACGGCCCTTATGGTGCGGCCAAGGCAGCGGTGAACAGCCTGACTTCGACGCTCAGCCGGGAACTCGCCCCCGCAATCCGGGTCAATGCGGTTGCACCGGGGCCGACCCCGACCGAGAATTTTGATGAGTGCATGGGCACTGGGGATGAAGCCAAGCGCGCTGAACTGCTCAGGAAGATCGGGGTCCCGCTGGGCCGCTATGGTTCGGGAGAAGATATTGCCGCCGCAGTAGTTTACATGGCTTCGCCTGCTTCGGCCTGGGTTACCGGGCAGTGCCTGTATGTAACTGGTGGCCTATAGGGCGCTGTGTCTGGTATGGCTGACGCAATGACCGCCCATTCCCCACTGATTGACCAGTTTGGTCGACGGATCAGCTATCTGCGGCTGTCGGTGACTGACCGGTGCGATCTGCGCTGCAGCTATTGCATGGCTGAGCAGCCCGATTTTCTGCCGCGCGCCGAACTATTGACGATTGAAGAGCTTGAGCGCTTGTCCTTGGCCTTCATCGCGCGCGGCGTTCGCAAGATACGCGTGACGGGGGGGGAGCCGCTGGTCCGGCGCAATGTGATGCAATTGTTTCGCAAACTGGGCGAGCAGTTGGGACATGGGCTGGACGAATTGACGCTCACCACCAACGCTACCCAGCTTGATAAATATGCTGCCGATCTTGCCGCAGCCGGCGTTCGCCGGGTCAATATTTCGCTCGATTCGCTTGAACCAGACACATTTGCGCGGATCACCCGGCGCGGTAATCTGGCGGCTGTGCTGCGCGGCATTGATGCAGCGCAGGCGGCCGGTCTGAAGGTCAAGCTCAACACCGTCGCACTCAAACATGAAAATGCCAGTCAGATCCCGGCATTGGCCGAATGGGCGCATGGGCGCGGAATCGACCTGACGCTGATTGAAGTCATGCCACTGGGGGAAACCGGTGAAGACCGGTTCGATCAATACATTCCACTGCCTGCGATCCGCGACCAATTGGAGCAGCGCTTCACGCTAAAAGATGTGGGCCGCAGCGATGATCTGGGCGGCCCGGCGAGGTATGCCGATGTTGCCGAAACGGGCGGGCGGATCGGGTTCATCACGCCGCTGACCAATAATTTCTGCAGCGGCTGCAACCGCGTGCGTGTGACCTGCACCGGGCGCATCTATATGTGCCTGGGGCAAGATGATCACATCGATTTGCGGGCGTTGATGCGCCATCATTTGCGCGACGATAAGGCTTTGCAAAACGCGCTGGACCAAGCGATGCGGGCGAAGCCGGAGCGGCATGATTTTGCAATCTCGGCATCGGGCGCTGAACCTGCTGTGGCGCGGCCCATGTCCATGACCGGCGGTTGACCGGCTGGAAATCACGGGGTTTGCCTATTTTTGCCGACTCCACTGGAAATACGTGGCAAGACACAACATGTAGGACGAGAGTTCAGGCCGTTCCAATCGGGACGCCCGTCAATCACTGGGAGAAGTCAAAGTGGACAGCTACAAGCAAAATTACATCGACGGGAAATGGGTCGATTCGATTGGCGGAACGCCGCATCAGGTCATCAACCCGGCTACCGAAGAACCGATTACCGAAATCGTGTTGGGCACAGCCGCGGATGTCGATGCTGCTGTCGCGGCTGCCAAGCGCGCGTTTGAAAGCTTCAGCCAGACTTCGCGCGACGAACGACTCGCGCTGATGGGCCGGATCGTTGAGGAATATAAGAAGCGTATGCCCGACATCGCGCGCTCAGTCGCAGCTGAAATGGGCGCACCGCTGAGTGTCGCCAGCGGCGCGCAGGCACCGGCTGGCCTGGGCGGTTTCCTGCCCACGATCGAAGCGCTCAAGAATTTCGAATTCGTCCAGCAGGAAGGCGCCGCCACGGTCATGTATGAACCGATTGGCGTGGTTGGCATGATTACCCCGTGGAACTGGCCGCTGAACCAGATCGCGCTCAAGGTTGCACCGGCGATTGCGGCGGGCAATACCATGATCCTCAAGCCATCGGAAGAATGCCCCGGCAATGCGGCTATCTTTGCTGAAGTGATGGACGCAGCAGGCGTGCCGCCTGGCGTATTCAATCTGGTGCAAGGTGACGGGCCGACTGTCGGCGCCGCTATTTCGGCCCATCCCGGCATTGATATGGTCAGCTTCACCGGTTCGACAAGAGCGGGTATCATGGTGGCCAAATCAGCCGCCGATACAGTCAAGCGCGTCCATCAGGAACTGGGCGGCAAGTCCCCCAATCTGGTGCTGCCCGGAGCTGATCTGGAAACTGTGCTGCCGCCAACCATTAGCGGCGTGATGGTCAATTCAGGGCAAAGCTGCATCGCGCCGACCCGCGTATTGGTGCATAAGGACCAGGAACAGGAAGCGATTGCAGTCGCGACCAAGATCGTGGGTAGCCAGACTGTGGGTGATCCAATGGTGGAGGGCCCGCATCTTGGCCCCGTGGTCAACAAGGCGCAGCATGACAAGATTCGCGGGCTGATCCAGTCCGCTATTGACGAAGGTGCCAAGCTTGAAGTGGGCGGCCCCGATCTGCCTGCTAACGTCAATCGCGGTTATTATATCAAGCCGACTGTGTTCAGCGGCGTCACTCCCGACATGCGGATCGCCAAGGAAGAAGTGTTCGGCCCGGTCGTCACGATCATGAAATATGATGATCTGGATGAAGGCGTCCGGATCGCCAATGACACCGAATATGGCCTGTCTGCGGTGATTTCCGGCGACCCGGTAGAAGCGG
This sequence comes from Erythrobacteraceae bacterium, assembly GCA_024642545.1. GTDB lineage: Bacteria > Pseudomonadota > Alphaproteobacteria > Sphingomonadales > Sphingomonadaceae > Allopontixanthobacter. Next base: position 15,765 of record JAHEAW010000005.1, on the reverse strand, counting down.
GCAAAGTCGCCCCGCGCCTGCGCGCAGGCATGGTGATTGTTAACAATTGGGGGCCGGGGCCAGGCACACCGTTCGGTGGCTACAAGCGGTCGGGCAATGGCCGTGAAGCAGGCGTCCACGGGCTGCGCGACTTCATGGAAGTCAAATCGCTGACCGGCGCCAGCTGAGCGGGTTGGGCCGCCCATCGCGGCGGATGACCGATTTCACACCGGCCCCCAGCCTCTCATAGTTGGCTGGGGGCCATATTTGTCGCATGTTTATCCGTGGCTGGCTTATTCGTGCCGCAACGCGTCGATCGGGTCGAGCCGGGATGCGCGCCGGGCGGGATAATAACCGAAGATGATACCCATCGCGGCAGAGAATAAAAAGCTCATCACATTGATTGTCGGATCAAATGCGAATGGCACATCGACTGCGGCTGACAAGCCATAGGACAAGCCAAAGGCGAGCGCGATACCGACCATTCCGCCAAGGCAACACAGCACCACCGCTTCGGTCAGGAACTGCAATTGCACTTCGCGCGCCAACGCCCCAATCGCCAGCCGGATGCCGATTTCACGGGTCCGTTCGGTCACTGACACCAGCATGATATTCATGATCCCGATCCCGCCCACCAGCAGGCTGATCGCAGCAATTGCGGCCACCATCGCGGTCAGCGCCCCGGTCGCTGCCCCCAGCGCCTGATTGACCTGCGCAGTATCGACAATGTTGAAGTCATTATCCTGCCCGTCCTGCAGAAAACGCCGCTGCCGCAGCAGGTCAACCAATGAATTCTGAATCACCTTGCTGTCATAGGAAGCATCATATTTGACCACGAAATACTGCAGCTTGTCATTGCCGGTAAAGCGTCGCTGAACGGTTTTGAGCGGCATCATCACGACATTATCCTGATCCTGTCCGCCGCCGCCTTCGCCGCGTTCCTCCAGCACACCGATCACCCGGCAGGGGACCGAGTTGAGCCGCATTTCCTCACCCAGCGGGCTGACCCCGGGCACGAAGATTGCCGCCAGCACCTTGGGGCCAAGAATGCAGACGTTCTGCCCGGCGGTTTCTTCAGCTGGGGTAAACATCCGCCCTTGTGTGAGCGAGATTGATTGGGCCTGCAAGAAGCTGTCATTCACGCCGTTGACCGAAGTGGTCCAGTTCTGGCCGTTGTGAAACGCGGTCGCGCTTGAATTGGCGGCCCCGGCAGCGACCACTACCCCGGCAATCTGCTGCGCCACCTGATCGACATCGTCCTGCTTGAACGGGCGGGGGGTGCCCCGCTCTGCGCGGACGGGAAACACAATGAAAACATTTGAACCGAGTGAGGATATCTGGTCCTGGATCGACGCGGTGACGCCTTTACCCAATGTGACCATGGTAATCACGGCTGCAACGCCAATGATGATGCCCAGCGTGGTCAGGAACGAGCGCAGCAAATGGCGGCGGATTTCGCGCAGTGACAGTAGCAGGGTGGCGCCCATGATCCCGAACATCAGCCGCGTCCCCCAACTGGCGTACCAGCCCGATGCCCGGTTTCAACCCGTTCCACCACACCGTCACGGAAATGCACGATGGTTCGCGCAAAACTGGCCATTTCCTGCTCATGCGTGACCATCAAAATGGTAATCCCGCCTGCGTTTAATTCGCTCAGCAGTTGCATGATCTCGATTGACCGTTCGGTGTCCAGATTGCCGGTCGGCTCGTCTGCCAGCAGCACATCAGGTTCCGTCACCAGCGCCCGTGCAATGGCTACGCGCTGTTGCTGGCCGCCCGATAATTCAGCGGGTGAATGGTCAGCCCAGGGGACCAACCCAACCATATCGAGCGCTCTCAACCCGGCTTCGCGCCGCCGGGCTTTGCTTTCCCCGCGATACAGCAGGGGCAGCTCGACATTTTCCAGCGCCGACGTGCGCGACAGCAGGTTGAAGCCCTGAAACACAAAGCCGAGATAGCGCCGCCGCAGCAAGGAGCGCTGGTCGCGGGTCAGCGCCTGCACTTCCATTCCGCGGAACCGGAAGATGCCGGTGGTCGGAATATCCAGGCAGCCAAGAATATTCATAGTAGTCGACTTGCCCGATCCCGATGGGCCCATCACTGCGACAAAATCCCCGCGATCAATGGTCATGTCCACGCCTTTCAGCGCCTGAAACGCAGCCGGGCCGGTGCCAAAGGTTTTGGTGATGCCTTCCAGTTCGATCAGCGGGGCATCAGTCACTGCCAGCCGCCTTGACCCCGGTAACGACCTTCATTCCTGCCTTCAGATCGGGCGAAGAGACCACGGTCAGGCGCCCATCGCTTTGCCCGGTGACCACTTTGACCGCTTTGAGCGTGCCGTCCTTCTGCAAGATCTGCACCTGCTGTTCGCTGCCGATGCCAATGCCGGCCTTCTGGTCATTGAGTTCCAGCCCGATTTTGGGGTTGAGAACGCCGCCCTTGGACTTTTGCTTGTCGTCCGGTTTGAATCGCAAGGCACCGTTGGGCACCAGCAAATGCTTGCCGGTGCTTTCGGTTGCGATGGTCGCAGTGGCGGTCATGCCGGGCCGCAGCAGCCCATCGGCATTGCTGACGGACAAGCGCGCTTCATAGCTGACTACCGTAGTGCTGGCCGCGCTGGAGCTGGCCGAACTGGCCGCGCTGGTGTCATCCGAGGTCGTATTGGAAGCAAGGTCAATCCGCTCCACCCGGGCAGGGAATTGCCGCCCCGGATAAGCATCTACCGAAAAATCTGCTTTCTGACCCGGCTTGATCTGGCCGACATCAGCTTCATCGATGGCCACGCGTAATTGCATCGTGGAAAGATCTTCGGCCAGTACAAACAAGGTTGGCGTGTTGAACGAAGCAGCCACGGTCTGCCCTTGTTCGACCTTGCGCGCCAGTACCACGCCTGAAACGGGCGAGCGGATGACGGCACGGGCGCGGGTTGTCTGGCTGGAGGAAAGCGCTGCGCCTGCCGCCATTTCATTGGCATGGGCAGAAGCAACCGCCGCTTTGTCCCGCGCAACATTGGCGCGCGCTGCATCAAGCTCTGTCTTGGATGGGACCTTGCCGCCTGACACCTTATACACGTCTTCCAGCCGCCCAAGCTGCGCTGTATCGACTGTGAGCGTTGCCTGCGCCTGCTTGACCGATGCCTGCGCGGCAAAAAGATTGGCGCGGGCCTGCGCAATCTGGTCATCGATGATGTCAGTGTTGATCTGCGCCAGCACTTCGCCGCGCGTGACATGGTCATTCACATCGACATTGATTCTATCGATCCGGCCGGAAATTTCCGAACCGACCTGCACCTGATTGGTGGGCCGCAAATTGCCGGTCGCAGTGACCGTCAGATTGAGCGAGTTTTCGGCCACTGGCTGAGTGATGTACTGCGGCCCCTTGTCGCCGCCCGAACAACGCGCAATGGCCAGCACCAACAGCAACAGGATCAGCCCGGGCACCCAAAATTTGGCCCAACGCCGCCATTTGGGGCGGGGCTTTTCGCCCAGAAATTCCTCGACACTTTCCGCGTCCATGGGGGATGTGTCAGTCATTGCGGCATTCCTTGCGCTGTATCGGTTATATTGTCAGTTTCCGTCCAGCCGCCGCCGAGCGCCTGCGTAAGACGCACAAAAGCGCTGGCCCGCTGAGCTTCTGCTGCGACCAGTGAATTGCGCGCTGACAGCAGCTGGTTTTCGGCGGTCAGCAGGGTCTGGAAATCAGTCAGTCCGGCCTGATATTGGCTGCGTGCGAGAACGGCGGCATTTTCAGCAGCATCCTGCGCATCGGCCAATAGCGCGACCCGCGCGCGCGATGCGCGCAAATCTGCACCGCTGGTTTCAACATCTTCCAGTGCTTGCAAGATCGTCTGCCGCCAGGCCGCCAGCGCGCCATCAGCCGCCGCCTTTGCGCCGCGTATCTGCGCCTGTGTGCGCCCCCCATCAAAGAACAGCTGGGTGATCCCGCCAAACAGATTGCCCGTGATGATATTGAACAGATTAGTGAGCGAAGTTGAACCGGTTCCGACTGAGCCGCTAAGCTGCACCAGCGGCAACAACTGTGACTTGGCCACGCCAACTCGCTTGCTTGCGGCCAGCAAGGCATATTCGGCCGCACGGACATCCGGCCGGCGGCGCAGCACGGTAGCCGGTGCCGCCAGACCAAGCGCAGCAGGGGGCGTTGGCACCGGCGCTGCGGTCTGGAGCATGGCCAGCACGTGCCCGGGCGGCTCGCCGATCAGTGTGGAGATTGCGTTGGCGGTGGCTGCAAGGTTGCTTTCCAGCGCGGGAATACTGGCGGCGGTCTGCGACCGCTGCACCCGGGCTTGCTCGACATCGAGGCTAGGCACCAGACCGGCCTGAAGCCGCCAGCGGGCAATCTGGAGATTATCATCCTGATTGGTCAAGGTGTCGCGCGCAATAGCCAGTTGCTGCGCGGTTGAACGCGCAGAAATGGTCGCCAGCGCGACATTGCCAATCACCAGCCGCTGCACATCGCTCAGCGAGAAGCCGGACGCTGCAAGGTCAGCCCGCGCGGCGCCCACCGAATTGCCGATTCTGCCGAACAGGTCCAGTTCCCAGCTGGCGTTTGCACTGACTGAATATTGAACCGTTTTACTGGCAAAGTCGCCCACATCGCGCTGCGCCCCAAACTGGGGCGATAGCTGCGCCAGATACGCGGCCCGGGCGGAAGAAAGATTAGCGCGCGCTTGCGCCAGCCGCGCAGCGGCCTGCGCGATATCGAGATTGTTCTTGGCGGCCTGATCAACAAATTGAGTCAGCAGCGGATCATCAAGCGACTGCCAATAGCGCGAAATATCGCTTTCATCAGGCGCGTTGTCAGCGCTCCATTGGCCGGGCAGCGCAATATTTGTGGGCGGCAGATCAGTCTCGCTCACCTGGCCGGCGCATGCCGCCAGGCCGCAGCTCAGCAAGGCCAGAGCAGCAATGGCTGAACGCTGCATGCTCAATGGGGCGGCGGGGCCGCCGGAAGGCTGCGCACGAGTAAGCCCTTTTTGCTCTTCCAAAGAAATTGCCGTTCCCCCTATTTCCCTTATGCAGGTTCACCAAAGGTAAGCACAATTTGCAAGAGGCAAGTTTTGCAAAGCGTAATATTCTCAATCTATTGTGCCTTAGTTGCAAAGGCAAACGGCAGCTATGCACAAGTGTCTGACTGATCTTCCCACATTTTGTTGCCGCAGGCGCAGACCAAGGCCCGATTGAACTTTGCGATGCGGCCTGTCCCGGCGCGGGACCGGGTAAACGATTTCCTTGCGAACACGGTAAACGTGGCGGTAACCAAGCTGCATGGCTTCCGGGGCAGCAATCTTTCTTCTGGCAAGTGCATTGGCGCAAACTGCGGCTCCTGCAGTCAGGAATGCCAGCACGCCTGCACACGGCGTGGCGGTGCAGGCCACTGCCAGCGTCACTATTCTCGCGGCGACGACGATCGCGCTGTCAAGCGGGACAGTCAAAGGGGCGGTGGCACCGCAGCGGACGCAGGATCCCAGCGGCAAGACATGGATTGAGTTCAGCTAAGTCGGGAAATTCCGCAGGCGCAGCGATTGGTTTAGTCGGGCTTCCAGCCAATTTCGGCAAATTTGGCAGAGCGGGGGACATCGGTCACCGCTTCGTTGATGGTGGCAACCTCACCCGGGGCCAACGTGGGCTTGGGCGGGGCCACTTCCCAGCTATAAACGATCCGGTTGCGTTCATCGCGCAGCACGATCAGGATCGATGGAACCTTGTGCGATACCCGGCCGACATTGGTGACAGTGCCGCTCGCTCCGAAAAACTCCGTGCCATTGGGCAGTGTGCGCCGGTCCTGCTGCGCGGGCGGGAAGTTCAGCACCAGATCGGGCTGGTTCGCAGCAAAGGTCGGTCGGCTGACCGGTACCCACGCCGGCAGACCCCAATAACTGACCGCCGCGATGGTGCCGAAGGCCAGCAGGGCAAAAATGGCTGCCGCTGCGGTCCATAATTTCAGAGGATTGCGCCGACCGCGAAAGGGCGGCTCGTAATCAAACTGCGATCCTTCAGGCTCTTCATAAGCATCCGTCACTGGCGGCGGCGGCGCTGCATCGATAACCGGCGGCGGCGCTGCGGCCTCATCGGCCGCAGGCGGGTAATCAGCTGACGGCGAAGCCGCTGCGGCGCCCGGATCGGGCTGCACTTCAGCCTGCGCGGCTTCTTCGGCAGCGGGGGTTGCTGCGGCCCCGGCTCCTGCCTCAGCCCCTGCAACAGGGCGTTCCAGCACGGGGCCTTCCTGGAACCAGCTATGGCGGCATTTGGCGCATCTGACTGTTCGGCCATCCACGCCAACTGCGCTATCGGGAACGACATAACGCGTTGCGCAAGCGGGACAGGCAATGATCATGGTGAACAAAACCTTAGGGCGAGCATTGAATCGCAACAAGGCTTGTTGCTGCTTAGTAGGGAATTGGATGGCTTTTTTCCACACCGAAGCATAGCTATAGAGCCCTGATCATGCCTGCTGCAGCCGTTTTTCCGACAATTGGCCCAAATAATCGCCAAACCAGTGCCGCCGTCCATCGTGCGTCAGCGGGAGAGGTGCGATATGGTTGACGCGTCGGGCGAAGTCGTCACCTTCGGTAATGTCGGGCTGCGCTATGGCACTGACCGCGAGGTTTTGAGCGATGTGTCATTCACGCTGTATCCCGGCAGTTTCTATTTTCTGACCGGAGCCAGCGGGGCGGGCAAGACCTCGCTGCTCAAGCTGCTTTACCTCGCCCAGCGCCCCTCGCGCGGCGTGATCTCGATGTTTGGCACCGATGTGATTACCTTGCCGCGCGCGCGCTTGCCCGCTTTTCGGCGGCGGCTCGGGGTGGTGTTTCAGGATTTCCGGCTGGTGCCGCATCTTTCTTCGTTCGACAATGTTGCACTGCCGCTGCGCGTTGCGGGCGTGCGCGAAGCGGATTTGCGCGGACCGGTCACCGATATGCTCGAATGGGTGGGCTTGTCGCATCGGATGGACGCGCAGCCTGCCGCGCTTTCAGGCGGGGAACAGCAGCGCGTCGCAATTGCCCGGGCCGTGATTGGCAGGCCTGAAATGTTGGTGGCCGATGAACCGACCGGCAATGTCGATCCTGAAATGGCGCTCAAGCTGCTGCGCCTGTTCGAAGCGCTCAACCGCCTTGGCACAACCGTGATTGTGGCAACCCATGATGTGCATTTGCTGCGGAAAGTGCCCGAATCGCTTATCATGCGGCTCGACAAGGGGCGATTGTCCGATCCGACCGGCGCCTTGCGCTATCCGCCGCGCCGCGAAGTCAGGGCCGATGATGATTTCGGGGATGGCTTTTGAAGCGCCCGCCCACTCTTGATAACTCCGCCGGCCGCGGTTTTTCGCCGTTTCGCGGTCGCCGCGCAGCAGAGCTGGTACCGCAGGCGCGGCTGGCCGGGCCAATGCCGTGGGTCATCGCGATCATGGTCACACTAACAGTAATCGCTGCCTCGGGTGGTTTGGCGCTGAACAATCTGGCACAAAGTGCGCGCCGCGATCTTTCAGGCGGAGCGACCATTCAGATTGTCGAGGCATCTGCCGCGCAGCGCAGCAAGCAGGCGCAAGCGGCGACGGCGCTGTTGCTGCGCCAGCCTGGGGTCGCTGCGGTGCGCCGCGTTCCCGATGCCGAACTGGACCGTTTGCTGGAACCGTGGCTGGGTGCGGGTACCGATAGCGAAGCTATTCCTGTCCCCGCGCTGATCGATCTGCGGCTGCGCGGCGATGTTACGCCCGCCCGGATCGAAAGAATTCGTAGCTTGCTCAAAACCGTTGCCCCGGCGGCGCGGATCGATGCCCAGTCGAGCTGGCTGCAGCCGGTGTTTGCGGCCATATCCTCGCTACAATATCTTGCAGTTGCGCTGGTGGTCTTGCTGGGTCTGACCAGTTCCGCAGCGGTATGGCTGGCGGCGCGCAGCGCGCTGGGGACAAACCGCAACACGATTGAAGTGGTTCATCTGCTGGGCGGAACGGACAGCCAGATTGCGCGCATCTTTCAGCGTTCGATCGGCGTTGATGCTGCGATGGGCGGGGCAGTCGGTCTTGCGCTGGGGCTGGCGGCAGTGATTGTGCTGGGCCGCCAGTTTGTCGGGCTCGATTCAGGGATGATTGCAGGCGGCGGGCTGGGCATGATCGATTGGGGGCTGCTGGCAGCGATCCCGCTGGCAGGTGTGTTGATTGCTATTCTGACGGCGCGGCTAACGGTGCTGTCCACGCTGCGGCGCATACTATGATCCGCCGCGCAGCCGCCGGGCTGCTGATTGTGTGGGCTGCGGGGTTCGCTGTGTTTGTGCTGGCCCTGCCGGGTCCTGCCCCCATCACCGCTGCCGGGCCGACGACCGATGCTGTGGTCGTGCCCACCGGCGGCGCCGGGCGGATAGAGCGCGGGCTGGAAGTCCTGCGTCTGAAAAAGGCGCATCGGATGCTGGTAACCGGGGTGGATCCGGAAGTGAAACCGAGAGAGTTTGCAGCCGAATTTGACGTGCCGGTCAAGGCCATGCGGTGCTGCGTCACCCTGGGCTATACGGCAGTTGACACGCGCAGCAACGCCAAGGAGATTCAGGGCTGGGTGGCGCAAAATGGCCATCATTCGGTCCGGCTGGTGACGACAGACTGGCACATGTGGCGCGCCAGCCAGGAACTGCGGCGCGTGCTGCCAGATCATGTGACAGTGGTGGAAGATGCTGTCCCGTCACAGCCATCCTTCCGGATCTTGTTCCTTGAATATAACAAACTGATCGCCAGCCAGCTTGCGCGGCTGTGGCCCGCAGCATGATCGCAGCATGATCACCGTTATTCTGCGCAATATTTTGTTCTACCCGCTGTTCTACGCGGGCAGCATTTTTTACGTGCTGGCTTCGGTCATGGCAATCCCCTTCGGCATGGGGGCCCTGCGCCGGACAGTCGCGGGCTGGGCGCGTTATCACCGGGCCTGCTTGTGCGTACTGCTGGGGATTCGGGTGAAGATTGACGGTGATTATGCGGCCGAACCGGTGCTTTACGCGGTCAAACACGAAAGTTTCTTTGAAGCGATTGATGCCCCTGCGATGTTCGATCTGCCGGTCACCTTTGCCAAGCATGAATTGTCGTTGATCCCTGGTTGGGGCCGCGCCGCTCGCGCTTATGGCATGATTTTTGTTCAGCGGGACAAGGGGGCAAAGGCCCTGCGCGCCATGATCACCGAAGCGCGCAAACATTCAGCCGCCGGGCGGCCGCTGGTGATTTATCCCGAAGGCACGCGGGTATCGCATGGCGTACCGGCCCCACTGCAATCGGGTTTTGCCGGAATTTACAAGCTGATCGGCTTGCCAGTCGTCCCGATTGCAGTGAACAGCGGACCGCTTTACCACCGCCGCTGGAAGCGCCCCGGCACGATCACTTATCGCATTGGTGAAACCATCCCGCCCGGCTTGCCGCGCGAAGAGGTGGAAGCGCGTGTGACAGCCGCGATAAATGCCCTGAATTAGGTTGGGCCGCTAGTCATTCTCGCCATGATCGGCACGGCCGAAGTCGGGGCGAGCATCGTCCTGTCCTTCTTCGATGATTGAGCGGCGGATGTCGCGGGTGCGCGTGAACAGGTCAAACAGTGCTTCCCCGTCGCCTGATCGGATCGCGCGCTGCATCGCGGTTAGGTCTTCGGTGAAGCGGCCGAGCATTTCCAGCACAGCGCCGCGATTATGCAAGAACACATCGCGCCACATGGTGGGGTCAGAGGCCGCGATCCGCGTGAAATCACGGAAACCGCCCGCTGAATATTTGATCACCTCGCCGCGCGTCACCTCTTCCAGATCGGATGCAGTGCCAACGATGGTGTAAGCAATCAGATGCGGGATGTGGCTGGTCACCGCCAGCACCAGATCGTGATGCGCCGCGTCCATCACCTCGATCCGCGCGCCCAGCCCTTCCCAGAAGGCTGACAGGTCAGCAACTGCTTCTGCCGGCACATCGGGGCCGGGGGTGAGGATGCACCAACGGTGCTGGAACAGGGTGGCAAAGCCGGCATCCGGCCCGCTGCGCTCAGTCCCCGCAACGGGATGCGCGGGAATTATCGTATGCTTCGGCAGAGCGGCAGCCAGCGCTTCACCCACTGTCTGCTTGGAAGAACCGACATCGGAAATGATGGTATGCCCAGGCAGGCTGTCCCTGATTTCCCTGGCTGCCGACACTATTGATCCAACCGGGACACAGAAGATTACCAGATCAGCATCGGCCACCGCTTCTGCAGCGCTGCCGCAGACAGTGCCGACCAGTGCGCGGTGCCCAGCGCGTGCACGCGTGGCCGGGTCACTGTCAAAGCCGGTAGTGGTAAGATCTGGCAGAAATTCACCAATCGCCAGGCCGACCGATCCGCCCAGTAGCCCCAAACCGATTATCGCAACGCGTGAAATGGCCATCAGTCGCCTTCCACCAGCGCGCGCAGAATATAAGCGACATCATCCATCTGATCTGTGGTGCCAATCGTGATGCGCAAGCCGTGGGACAGGCCCTGTCCGGGCAGCCAGCGCACCGCATAGCCTGCTTCAGCCAAGCCATGCAGCGCTTGCTGCGCGGTTACAGCACCTTCAAACAGCACCAGCAGAAAGTTGGCCTTGCTCGGCACCGCGCGCAGCCCATGATTGCCGAGGCTGTCGATGACTGCCACGAGCCGTGTCATTTCGCGCGCATTGTGCTGGCAAGTGTGCTGCACAAAAGCCTGATCGCCCAGCGCTGCCAGCGCGGCCATCTGGCTGCTCTGCGCAACATTGAACGGCCCGCGAATACGGTTGAGATCAGCAATCACACCGGGCGCTCCAGTGGCCCAGCCGATTCGTTCGCCCGCCAACCCGTAAATCTTGGAAAATGTGCGCGTGACGAGCACATTTTCATGGCGCTGCGCCAAAGCGAAGCCGCCATCCGCTGTATCCTTATCGGTAAGGAATTCGGCATAGGCCTGATCGAGCACCAGCAGCACCTGCGCGGGCAGGCCGGCATGCAGCCGGGCGATCTCACTGGCGGGCAGATAAGTGCCAGTCGGATTATTGGGATTGGCGACAAACACCACTTTGGTGGCGGGCGTCACATGCGCCAGCAGTGCGTCCACGTCGGTTGCATAATCTGTGTCTGGTGCTTCGACCGGCGCTGCGCCGCTACGCCGTGCGACAATCTCATACAGCGAAAAACTGAAGCGCGAATACAGCACTTCATCGCCCGGTCCAGCATAGGCCTGCACCGCCAGCCCCAGCAGATCGCCCGAGCCCGCCGCACACACGATCCGCGCCGGGTCGAGGCCATGCACCTCGGCAATTGCTTTGCGCAGCGACATCGCATCAGGATCAGGATAAAAGGCCGGATTGAACGGTTCTGCCAGGGCCGCCAGTGCCGCCTTGCTGCAACCCAGCGGGTTTTCATTGGCGGACAGTTTGACCAGATCACGGCCATCGCCGCCGCGGGCCTGCCCCGGCACATAGGCGTCAATCGCATCAATCCACGGTTTTGGCGTGGGCCGGGCCTGAGAATGCTGTTCCATCGTGGCGGCGCGAATAGCGGCTTTCCCGGCACATTGACAGCCCGTTTGCGCAGCCGATTGACAGGATGCATCGCCTGCCCCAAGTCCCCCGCCAATGGCCCCGCAAACCGCCCCGAACCAGGTAACTCTTCCCGCCAGCCTGCTGCTCGACAGCGGCGAGACATTGGCCGGGGTGACGATTGCCTATGAAAGCTACGGCTCGCTGTCGGCGGCGAAAGACAATGCCATTCTGGTGTGCCACGCGCTGACCGGTGACCAATATCTGGCCAGCACACATCCGCTGACAGGCAAGCCCGGTTGGTGGGAACGGATGGTTGGGCCTGACAAGCCGATTGATACAGATCGCTTTTTCGTCATTTGTGCCAATGTTATCGGTAGCTGCATGGGCACCACGGGGCCGGCCAGCCCGACAGCAGATGGCCAGCCTTACGCGATGCGGTTTCCGGTCATCACCATTCGCGACATGGTGCGCGGTCTTGTCGGCTTGCTCGACGGGCTCGGAATCGCGCAGTTGCACGCTGTGGTGGGCGGATCGATGGGCGGGATGCAGGCGCTCAGCCTGGCGGCCAATTTTCCTGACCGTGCCGCCCGCGTGCTGGCGATCGCTACAACGGCGCGCCATTCTGCGCAAAATATCGCCTTTCACGAAGTGGGCAGGCAGGCAATCATGGCCGATCCGGCGTGGGCGGATGGTGACTATTACGCGCAGGCACAGCGGCCCATCGCTGGGCTGGCCGTAGCGCGGATGGCTGCGCATATAACCTACCTGTCGGAAGCGGGCCTGACCGAGAAGTTCGGGCGGCGCCTGCAGGACAAGGCCGATGGCAGCGCCGGAGCCAAGAGCTTCGGCTTCGATGCCGATTTTCAGGTGGAAAGCTATTTGCGTTATCAGGGCAGTGGCTTCACTCGCCGCTTCGATGCCAACAGCTATCTCTACATTACTCGCGCGATGGATTATTTCGATCTGGCGGAAGAGCATGGCGGGCAGCTGGCCAAGGCGTTCGCCGGCACCGCAGCGCGCTTCTGCCTCGTCAGTTTCGACAGCGATTGGCTCTATCCCACGGCAGAAAGCCGCCACGTGGTCCATGCGCTCAACGCAGCGGGCGCTGCGGTCAGCTTTGTCGAACTCTCTGCGCCGTTCGGGCATGACAGCTTCCTGCTCGATGTGCCTGCGCTTGACCGGGTGGTGAAGGGCTTCCTCGAATGACCACCTCCCTGCGGCCTGACCTTGCAGTGATCGCCGAGCATATCGAACCCGGGAGCCGGGTGCTCGACATCGGCTGCGGTGACGGGGCGCTGATGGCGGTGCTGCGCGATAGGCGGCAGGTCGATGCGCGCGGGCTGGAGATTGATCCGGCAGAAGTGGAACGCTGCGTGGCGCGCGGGCTCAGCGTGGTGCAGGGTGATGCCGACCGCGACTTGCTGGCTTATCCCGATGGCGCGTTTGATTTTGCGATCCTCAGCCAGACATTGCAAACCGCCGAGCGACCCGATCTGATGCTTGACCAGCTGCTGCGCGTGGGCCGCCGCGCCTTTGTGTCATTTCCCAATTTCGCGCATTGGCGGATGCGCGCTGCGCTACTGCTCAGGGGGCGGATGCCGGTCACCCGCCACTTGCCGGTCAGCTGGTATGAAACGCAGAATATCCACCATGTGACAGTGACCGATTTCCGTGAATTGCTGCGCGAAAAAGGGCTGTCGGTCGATCGCAGCTGGTTCTTTGCAGGCGATCATGAAATCGGCCCCACCGGCGCAAACTGGCGCGCTGAATATGCGGTGTTCGAGGTGCGGCGTTAAGCGTTTAGCCGCTCCGCATGCCAAGCCACATGCTCGGCCATGAAGCTCTCGATGAAATAATAGGAATGGTCATATCCTTCCTGCATCCGGATTGTCGCCGGGATGCCCGCCTTTTTGGCGGCGAGAGCCAGCAGGCCGGTTTTCAGCTGCTCGGACAGGAAATTGTCTGCCGTTCCCTGGTCGATCAACAAGCCGGGCAAGCGCGCGCCGTCTTCGATCAGGGCGCAGGCGTCATATTCGCGCCACGCGGTTTTATCATGGCCGAGATAGCCGCTCAGCGCCTTCTCGCCCCACGGGCAATTGAGCGGGCTGACAATAGGCGCAAAGGCGCTGGTCGAGGCAAAGCGGCCTGAATTGCGCAGCGCTATGGTCAGCGCGCCGTGGCCGCCCATACTGTGCCCGGTGATGCCTTGCCGCGTCATGTCTGCCGGGAAATGCTCTGCCACCAGCGCGGGTAATTCGCGCTCGATATAGCTGCGCATGCGGAAATTCCTGGCCCATGGTTTCTGCGCTGCATCGACATAGAAGCCTGCGCCTTGGCCAAAATCATACGCTTCGTCATCCGGCACCTCATCCCCGCGCGGACTGGTGTCAGGCGCGACGAAGATGATTCCATGCTGTGCACAGGCTGCGCGAAAGCTGCCCTTTTCGGTGACATTGGCGTGAGTGCAAGTGAGACCGGAGAGATACCACAGAACCGGCAATTTCGTGCCGACTGCATGATCGGGCACATAGACCGAAAAACGCATTTGCGTACCGGTTTCGGCGGAGGCATGGGCATAAATCCCCTGCACCCCGCCGAAACTGCGATTTTGCGATATTGGTTCGAGCGGTCCGCTCATTACATGCGGTGCAGCGCGCACAATTTGTTGCCATCCGGATCGCGCAGATAGGCAAGATAAAGGCTGCCCATGCCGCCGGTGCGCACGCCGGGCGCATCTTCAATCGCCGTGCCGCCATTGGCTGCGCCTGCCGCGTGCCATGCATCAGCCTGTTCGGGGCTCATGGCAAAGCCGATTGTGCAGCCATTGCCCGCCGTCGCCGGTTCACCGTTGATCGGAGGGGTGACGATAAAGACACCGCCATTGTGCATATAGACAAGGCGACCCTTGTCGTCGGTGATACCTTCCTTGCCGCCAATGGCGGTGAAAGTGGCATCGTAGAATGTCTTGGACCGGCCAATATCATTCGAACCGACCATCATGTGACTATACATCAGATACTCTCCTCGTTGGTAATTCAGTAAATCACGACGCTGCGAATGCTTTCCCCTGCATGCATCAGGTCGAAGCCCTTGTTAATCTCGTCCAGCGTCAGTGTGTGGGTAATCATCGGGTCAATGGCAATCTTGCCGTCCATATACCAATCGACGATCTTGGGCACGTCGGTGCGGCCCTTGGCCCCGCCAAATGCCGTGCCGCGCCAGTTGCGGCCTGTCACCAGCTGGAACGGGCGGGTCGAAATTTCCTTGCCCGCTTCGGCCACGCCAATGATGATCGAGGTTCCCCATCCCTTGTGGCAGCATTCGAGCGCCTGGCGCATGACATCGGTGTTGCCGGTGCAGTCGAAGCTATAATCAGCCCCGCCATCGAGCAAATTGACCAGATGTTCGACAACATTGCCGACATCATTGGGATTGACGAAATCGGTCATGCCGAACTTGCGGCCCCATTCCTCCCGCGCGGGATTGATATCAACCCCGACAATGCGGCCAGCACCAGCCAACCTCGCCCCTTGCAGCACATTCAGACCAATGCCGCCCAGGCCAAACACCACCACATTGTCGCCAGGCTTCACTTGCGCGGTATTCACCACAGCGCCGACCCCGGTGGTGACCCCGCAGCCGACATAGCAGCTGGTCTTGAAAGGCGCGTCAGTGCGGATCTTGGCCACGGCGATTTCGGGCAGGACGGTGAAGTTGGAGAAGGTCGAGCAGCCCATGTAATGGAAGATGGTCTGCCCTTTGTAGGAAAAGCGGCTGGTTCCATCGGGCATCAGCCCTCGTCCTTGCGTCTCCCGAATCGCGCTGCACAAATTGGTCTTGCCGCTGAGGCACATTTTGCACTGGCGGCATTCAGGCGTGTAGAGCGGGATCACATGGTCTCCTGGTACGACCGAGGTTACGCCCGCGCCCACTTCGCGCACGATCCCGGCGCCTTCATGGCCCAGAATGCTGGGGAACAGGCCTTCGCTGTCGAGCCCGTCCAGCGTGTAGGCATCGGTATGGCAAATACCGGTGGCCATAATTTCGACCAGCACTTCGCCGACCCTGGGGCCTGCAAGATCAAGCTCGACAATCTCAAGCGGCTGCTTGGCTTCAAACGCGACGGCGGCGCGAGTCTTCATAAATATGTCCTGTGTCTGGGATCGGTCATCTGATTGCGGCAGTGGTTACAGCAAAATCAGCTTTCGTGAACCGTTTTCACGACCATGCAAGCCAAAACCCCTTCGGCCCCGTCTTCACTGCCGTGGCCAGACCATTTGAC
>JAHEAW010000168.1 GCA_024642545.1 Erythrobacteraceae bacterium | reverse complement strand
CCGAATTCGGTTCGGCACCGGGTCAATGAACCAATATGGAGTGCAGGTCAGCGGGCTTCCTGGAGTCATCGGGGACCTGACCGGGCCAGTAGAAAAGGACCTGACTAAAGATGGTGTAACGGTTCGCGCCGGGCTGTTCGATGATCCGTTCTTCTTCGACCTTCAGGGCTTCCGCGACACGCTGAGCACTGGGACACTCAGCTTTGACAAGACGCGGGATTTTTTCGCTGGCCAGAACCTGACGGCGGTCGTGATCGAAATTCCAAAGGACCGTATTGATACAGGCGCGTTGGTCGATGTCTGGGGATCCACCGCTCGGTTTGGAGGGCAGCTCTCATGAACGCTAACCACAAAAAGACGCTTCGCCGCCTGGCATTGGTCACTCCGGTCATGGTCTCGCTTTTGGCTCTGTCCGCCTGCTTTGATGGCAATAATGCGCCAACGGCAATGGTCACTCCAACCCCCACTCCGACCCCGACCCCGACAGCAACAACAGCCTCTTATGACGTCACATCGTGTCTCAATCAGATGATACCGGGAACAGGCTTCACTGTAGCGCAGGCCGTTATTCCCGATACTCTGACGATCAATCTGGCCGCTGCCTCCGGTTTTCCCAATGGCCGCCGCCTGCAGGACCCGGTAATCGACGCGACTTTAGCGGTCATCCTTCTCGATTTGACCAAACATGCGCCGGATACACTGGCGAAATTACCGCTCAATCCGCCTGCAAATGACGTCGCGTTCAGGACAGGCTTTCCCTATCTCGCCGCGCCTCAGGGAACACCGCCGCTGGCAGACAATACCGGGACGATCTTTACTTTCCGAACCGATCTACCCTCAGCCTATGTTCGGGTCGACCGAATGGGTATGCCTGCCGTTTCCACCGCGCTAATCGGGTCAGACAGGAAGACCGCATATAACGATGCCAGCCCATCAGATGATGCTGCCAACACCTTTGTTCCTGATCTGAGCAGTCAGCTCACTGGCATCACCAATGCGCTGGCGGACGACCTGATTGCCGCAGGTCTGACACCTTGTGCAACCAAGAAATAAGCAGGACCCACGTGCCGCTGCTTGACCTAGGCAGCGGCACCAAGGCTTGAGCGGGAAATTAGCCATGGCGAGAAGACCTTCGTTACGCAATTGGGTGAAGTCTCCCGCGCGGTATTTTGTAATTCCGGTGCTGGCTGTCACGCTTGCAACAGGGCTCGAACAGGCTTTCACCGTGCATAGCAGCAGCGCTGACGCAGCCGATTGGGGCACGCCCGGCTTCGGCCCTCGTACATTTGCCGAAGCAATGGCCCATACGGCCGATCAGATCGACCTTGGGCGCGAACGCATACGCAACGGACCGGATCAATGGTTGCGCGAAGAAAGTCTGGCGCGGGCTTTGATGGCACGCTCGCGCCTTAGTTATAGCTATGACGAATTGAGCGAGGCGAATACAATTCTCGCCAGTGCAATTTCGCAAGCCCCCAGTCATTCCGGACCGTTGATGAGCGAAGCTGTACTGGCGATGATGTCGCATCAATTGGACGATAGTCAAACGGCTCTGGACGGCATCGCAAAATGGGCGGTGCCAGCCGACTCGGGTCAGCGCGCTGAGTGCGAGGGCCTGCGCGGAGATATCGCATTCTTTCGCGGTGACATGCAGCAAGCGCGGGCCCATTACAGAGCCGCGAGTAAACTCGAATCGAGCGACCGTGTGGCGTATCGTCTGGCCCGTTACGCCAAGGCAAGCGGCGATTATGATCTAGCAATAGACAAATTCGAGCAGGCCGACCCCCCGGCGTCCAAGGCGACACCGTTTGTCAACGCAAATACGGCCATGCAGATCGGAGCAGTCGAACTTGCCCGCGGCAATTACGAGCATGCTCAAACCTGGTTCGAAGCAGCTGATCGGGAGTTCCCCGGCTATTGGTTGTTCGAGGCACATCTAGCGCAATCGAAGGCTCTCGCCGGAGACCTTGACGGCGCAATTGCGAGCATGCGCGCGGTGGCGCGCAAATCTCCCTCGGCCGAGGTGATGGATGCGCTGGCAATGCTCCTGAGGACCAATGGGGAGGCAGCGGAAAGCCGAGCCTGGGCCGCCCGCGCCGGGCAAGTCTGGCAGCGCCGGCTCGTACAGCTACCGAAAGCGGCTTATGCCCATGCGCTTGAGCACGAGCTGGTCTTTGGTTCCCCGCAGCGCGCACTCTCGCTTGCGGAATTGAATCTGCGCTCGCGGCCCTATGCCGAATCGCGCATCTTCCTCGCCTCAGCACTGCTTGAAAACGGCCGCCCGCAGGATGCACTGGCGCAGCTTGATGTGGCCGAGGCGTCAGGATGGCGCAGTGCTCCGATGTACGCCATGCGGGTGCGCACACTTGAGTTTCTCGGGCGAGACGTAGAGGCGAAGGAAGCGCGCAGCTCAGCCAAAACACTCAATCCGCGGATTTTCGATCCTGTGACCTCGCTTGTCTGGTTGTCGCACGGGTGATGGGCAGGCTCCGTCTTCTGTTGCGGATCGGCCTTCTGCTAATCTTATGCACGCTTGGCGCTCCTGCAGCTGCGCATCTAACCCCGAATTCAGAAATCCGTCTCGATGTCGAGGCTGACATAGTCGTTGCTGACATCATCATTCCGCGCGGTGAGTATGCGTTTGGAACCGGAAATCCGGTTACCAACAATCGCGCCTCGCTGGATATAGCGCGGCAATATGTGTTGCAAAACTTTGTTGTAACCGCGCCCGATGGTCGTCGCTGGCAAGTAACCGCGCGCAACGCAGAATTTGTCCGCATTGCCGGGCCGCCCGATCTGCATTTACTGGCAGTTCTGACCCCGCCAGCTGGCGCTTCGGTCAACACATTCACCATCGACTGGCATGTCCTCATTGACAGTCTGCCAAGCCATTTCGCACTGTTCGTGCTCGGCGGCGATGATGGCTCAAATGATGGCAAGATTCTTGGT
>JAHEAW010000080.1 GCA_024642545.1 Erythrobacteraceae bacterium | reverse complement strand
TCTGCTCAGGAATGGGATGAAGTTGAGCGGTGTGACAGACGCTTCGGCCTATGACCTGCTGGTCAATTTTCCCGAGGCGGGCTGACCGGGATTGTAGGGTCTGTGCAAGACTTATCCACCGTACAGGCTTGAGCGATCCAGTTGCAAATGTTACCAAACCACTATTGTCCAGACGGCCAAACCCGCGTCTGGCCGATAGGTCATCCCATGAAAATTACTGATTATGCCATGTCACGTGAGCGTGGCTTCCTGTCGCATTACGAAATCACCGATATCCAGCTACCACCGCAATTTGCGCCCGTAAGCCGGGCGGCGGCCAATCTCTCCGGCCTATTGTCCAGCGGTGCAGTCCGGCGCTGGCTGGCTGCCCTGCCGGATCCGCAGATCGCTGAATGGGCCGGCGCAGCTCCGGACGAACAGGTCCGCACCGCAATGGTTCAATACAGCTTTCTGGTGCAGGCCTATGTGTGGGGCGAACCGGACCCGCCGGCTTTTCTGCCCGCCAATCTGGCACGGCCGATGGTGGCGCTTGCCGACCGCCTTGGACAGGCGCCGCTCCTGCCTTATTCCGGCTATGTGCTGGATAATTGGGCGCGGCTTGATCGGGACGCGCCCATCAGCCTCGATAATATATATATGGTCCAGAACTTCCTTGGCGGCGATGATGAAAACTGGTTCGTTATGATCCATGTAGCGATCGAGGCGCAGGCTGGTGTGCTGCTCGACAATGCTTGCAAGCTGGTTGATGCCGCCAACCAATCCGAAGCCGCCGAAGCTGAGCGGCTGCTGATCCAGATGGATCAGGCATGGGAAGGCATTTATGCCATCTTCAAGCGAATGCCGGAACGCTGCGATCCCTATATCTATTTTAACCGCGTCCGGCCCTATATCCACGGTTGGGCTAACAACCCGGCGCTGGATGGCGGACTGATTTACGAAGGGGTCGACAAGTTCGGCGGCAAACCGCAAGCACTGCGCGGCCAGACCGGTTCCCAAAGCTCGATTGTCCCGGCGATGGATGCGCTGTTTGGCGTTGCGCATAGCGATGATCCGCTGAAGGCATTTCTCGATGAATTGCACCAGTACAGGCCGGTAATGCACCGCAAATTTATCGAGGATCTAGCAGCCCGCTCCGAGTTGCGCAGCTTTGTCGAAGCGTCAGGTTCAAACAGTTTAAAAGCAGCCTTTAACGCCTGCGTCGAACAGGTGGCACGCTTCCGCACGCGGCATCTTGAATATGCTGCCAGCTACATCAACAAACAGGCTGGTTCCCATTCAGGCAATGCGCCTGATGTTGGCACGGGCGGCACGCCGTTCATGAAATATCTGAAAAAGCACCGCGACGAAAACCGCGCACAAGTGGTGTAACAGCCTGCCCCCGCAGCCAAACTGGCCGCGGGGGCCACTTGTTCAGTCCGGCTTCTTTGCTACACCGACCATTGCCGGGCGCAGCAGCCTGTCCTTGATCATGTAACCGGCCTGCATCTCCTGCACGATAGTGCCCGGCTCAGCGTCCTTGCTTGGCACTTCCATCATCGCCTGGTGCTGATTGGGATCGAGCGGCAATCCCATCGCCGCGATCCGGCTGATCCCGTGCTGCGCAAAGACCTTGTCGAGCTCGCGCATGGTCGCCTCAATCCCCGCGACCAGGCCTTTGAACTTGTCATCTTCGCGCAGTTCAGCGGAAATGGAATCGATCGCACGAGACAGATTGTCTGAAACTGACAAAACATCCCGCGCAAAGCCGGTTGCCGCATAAGCGCGCGCATCCTGCATTTCCTTCTCCATCCGCCGCCGCAAGTTCTGCGTGTCGGCCTTGGCATAGAGCACTTCCTGCTTGGCTGCATCAAGGTCTGCGACCAGCCGGGCCAGTGCGTCATCCATGCTGCCCCCGTCCCTGTCATCAGAGTCCTGATCGCCAGTTTCCCCGTCGTCCAGAAATTCCTCGGGAACGCCCTTCAACTCTTCGGTCACCGCTTCATCGCGCGGCTCCGCCTTTTTCTTGTCCATGACTATTTTAGTTCCATCTATCCGATGATTTTGCCCAGTGACCGGGCCGTGAAATCTACCATGGGGACGACTCGCGCGTAATTCAACCGGGTCGGGCCGATCACCCCCAGAACGCCGACGACCTTGCCGTCCCGGTCTCGGTAAGGCGATGCGATGACCGATGACCCGGACAGCGCAAACAGGCGGTTCTCTGCACCAATGAAAATACGGGTCGAATCTGCCTCGCGCGCGCTTTCGAGCAATCCGGCCACCGATTGCTTGCTTTCCAGATCATCGAGCAGCGAGCGGACCCGGTCAATATCGCCCAGCGCGGCTTCATCCAGCAGATTGGCCTGGCCGCGAATGATCAGTACCGGGCGCGCTGCTGCATCCTCGCTCCACACCGCCAGCCCGCGCTCGACCAGATCGCGGCTCGCATGATCGAGGGCTGAGCGTCCGCTGCTGATTTCCTGCCGCATAACTGCCGCAGCTGCAGCCAGCGTCTGCCCCGCCATGTGTGCAGTGATGTAATTGCTGGCCTGTTCCAGCGCCGAAGAGCTGGCCGGTTCGCGCAGGGCCAAAACGCGGTTTTCGACCTGTCCATCTTCCCCCACCACCACGGCCAAAGCACGGCTGGCTGATAGGGGGAGCAAGCTCATTTGTGCAATGCGCGGTTCGCGCCGCGGCACCATCACCATGCCTGCTGCACCTGATATATCCGAAAGGATGGCGCTGGTCGTTTCCAGCGCCTGTTCGATGGGTCCGGGCTGACCAAGGCGCTGCTCAATCGCGGCGCGTTCTTTACGGGTTGGCTCTGCCACTTGCATCATGCCGTCAACAAACAGGCGCAGCCCGCTTTCGGTGGGCATCCGCCCGGCGCTGGTATGCGGCGCTGCCAGTAGGCCGAGCGCTTCAAGTTCCGCCAAAACCGAACGAATCGATGCAGGCGACAAGTCAACCCTGCCTTCCCCCGCCAGCGCTTTGGAGCCAACCGGCTGCCCGCTGGCGATAAAGCCCTCCACCACGAGACGGAAAATCTCGCGCGCACGGTCGGTCAATTCGGTTACAGGCAGTATCGGCATTGGGTGCAACTTGGACACTGGTCTTGCCGCGTCAAGTGCGAAGCGCCTAACGCGGGGACGACGATTCATTAAAGGAACCCCCATGCGACCATCAGGACGTGCGCCAGACGAGATGCGCGCCATAACGATCGAGACCGGCTTTACCAAACATGCAGAAGGATCATGCCTGATAAGTTTTGGCGATACGCGGGTGCTGTGCACTGCCAGCGTGGAAGACCGTATTCCGCCGTGGCTGCGGGGCAAGGGTGAAGGCTGGGTTACGGGCGAATATGCCATGCTGCCGCGGGCCACGCATACTCGCAATCAGCGCGAATCCGCGCGCGGTAAACAAAGCGGGCGAACACAGGAAATCCAGCGTTTGATTGGCCGTTCCCTGCGGGCAGTGGTTGACCTCAAGAAGCTGGGCGAACACCAGATCACGCTCGACTGCGATGTCATTCAGGCTGATGGCGGCACGCGTACCGCCTCAATTTCGGGCGCCTGGGTGGCGCTGCGTCTGGCCGTCAATTCGCTGATGGCATCGGGCGCGATCAAGCAAGACCCGATTTCCGCGCAAGTGGCAGCTATAAGCTGCGGCATTCACAATGGCACGCCGGTGCTGGACCTTGATTATGATGAAGACAGCAGCGCTGATGCGGACGCCAACTTTGTCCTGATCAGCGGTGGGCAGATTGCCGAAGTGCAGGCAACAGCGGAAGGCGCGACTTACGATGAAGAAGGCCTTTTGCGGCTTTTGCGGCTGGCGCGAATCGGTTGTGACGGGATCTTCGCGGCCCAGCTGAACGCGGTTAAGTAAGCCAGTATGGCCCGCCGCCTTGGTTCCGGATCGCTGGTGATCGCCACGCATAATGCGGGCAAGCTGAAAGAAATCTCCGCGTTGCTCGCGCCGCACGGGTTGAATTGCTTGTCCGCCGGATCGCTCGGCCTGCCCGAACCGGCAGAAACCGGGACGAATTTTGTCGAAAATGCGCTGATCAAGGCGCGGGCAGCGACAGAATCGTCCGGGATTGTCGCCTTGGCAGATGACAGCGGCCTTTCTGTTACCGCGCTTGGCGGGCGTCCGGGCGTCTACACTGCTGACTGGGCGGAACGGCAGTGGTTTGAAGGCAAACCTGGCCGCGATTGGTACATGGCGATGGGCAAAGTCGAGGGGCTAATGTGTGAACAGGGCCCGAATGTGCCGCGCAGCGCTTGGTTCAGCTGCGTATTGGCAATCGCATGGCCCGACGGGGAAAGTGCTATTTATGAAGGCCGTGTCGATGGTGCACTGACCTGGCCGCCGCGCGGCACGCTCGGCTTCGGTTACGATCCTGTGTTCGTTCCATCGGGCCGTGTGCAAACCTTTGCCGAACTGGATCCGGAAGAAAAGCACCGGATCAGCCACCGCGCGGATGCCTTTGCCAAGCTGGTCGCCGATCAATTCGGCTAATCAGCCGATCGGTTGGCCGATCCAGTTCCCGACCGGGAAATAGCGGCACACCAGAAAATCATTGACCCGCCCGCGCGCTACCGCGCAGCCAACCTCGCGCGTGTCCTTCCAGATCAGCTGGGTGTAATGCGCCACATCCTGCCACCTGCCAGTGCGCGAAACATCAGGGAATTTGCCAGGTACGAAATTGCGCCTTTCATCGATGAAGCCGCCGATCATGTCTTCGGCGCTGTAATATCCGGCTGAGCCCATCCACAGATTCTCACCCGCCTTGTGCCGCGCTTCATAGCTGGCGTGCTCTAGCGTTCCGCGCTGGGCAAGATGGTCTGCCCACAACTGCGCGTCTGCGGCCAGCTTCGCGCTCCATTCGAGCGGCGGCGCCCCGACCCGCACGCGTTCATGATTTTGCGATTCGAGCAAGCGATAGGCAAACGGGTTCACCCCCTGCTTTGCTCCGGCGTAAGCGGGTAAGGCGAAACTTGTCAGCAAAACTGCAACAGCTCCGGTCAGAATGGCAAATCGCGGGAGTTTCATAATGCACAAACCTTGACTCGCGCCGGTTAACAAGCGCTGAAAGGCAGCGATCATGGCGCGCGCATTGTACATCCATTGGCCATTTTGCCTCAAGAAATGCCCTTATTGCGATTTCAACAGCCATGTCCGTACTGCGGTTGAGATGGACGCGTGGGAGGCCGCGTTAATGGCTGATATGCGCCATGAAGCGCAGCTGGCAGCGGGAGAGGCACTGGATTCAATCTTCTTTGGTGGCGGCACGCCCTCATTGATGCCGCCTGGACTGGTCGGACGGCTGCTGGAAGAAGCCGAGACGCTTTGGGGTTTCGATCCGGCGATTGAAATAACGCTTGAGGCCAATCCTTCATCCGTGGAAGCGGCAAACTTTGCCAGCCTGGCGTCAGCGGGGGTAAACCGCGTTTCGCTCGGCCTGCAATCGCTCGATGATGAAGCGCTGCGCTTTTTGGGCCGGTTGCATGATGTGGCAGAAGGCTTGGCCGCGCTGGAGACCGCCCAAAAGCATTTTGCCCGAGTGAGCTTTGACCTGATCTATGCCTTGCCCGGCCAGAATGCCTCGGCATGGCAAAGCGAATTGTCCCGCGCGATAGCACTGGGCACTGACCACCTGTCGCTCTATCAATTGACCATCGAGGCCAATACCCGCTTTGCCACCGATGTGAGGCACGGCGTCTTTGCGCCGCTGGATGATGACCCTTGTGCCGACTTGTTTACAATCACCCGCGGATTGACTGACGCCGCGGGCCTGCCCGCTTACGAAGTCAGCAATCATGCACGTGCCGGGCAGGAAAGCCGCCATAATCTGACCTATTGGCGCTATCACGATTATTGCGGGATTGGTCCGGGCGCACATGGAAGGCGTATTGGCACAGCGACGACCCGGCACAAGAAACCGGAGAATTACCTTACCGCAGTTGCCGCCAATGGGCACGGCATATCTGAAGACAGGCAGCTTCACAGTCGCGAACAAGCCGCCGAGGCACTGCTGATGGGATTGCGGCTTGGTGAAGGGGTGCCGCTGGACCAGCTTTCGGTGCGCTTTGCCATTCCAACCGAACAGCTGATCAATCAGGACCGGCTCGGCTTGCTGATCGACCTTGGTCTTGCATGGACGCACGACGCCAAGCTTGGCGTTACAGCAGCAGGGATGCCGCTGCTGGACGCGCTGCTGGCCGAATTGGTCCATGATGGGTTGGTTGCGGCATGACCAAGGCTGATTTTCTGGCACAATGGCGCACGCATCTTGCCGATGGCCGAAGGCGGTCGCCACATACGGTGCGCGCCTATGTTGCTGCTGCGAAGCGTTTGCTGGATCAAAGGCGCGACACAGGCTGGGCCGATATTGCCGCGATTGATACAGCCGCGCTGCGCAGCCAGCTGGCGCTGCGCCGGGCAGATGGTCTCGGCAATGCATCAGCCGCGCGTGAATTGTCTGCGCTCAAGGCATTTGTAGGTTTTGCCAAGGCGCAATGCGGGCAGGTCGAAACGGCTGCGCCGCGACTGCGCGGACCGAGGCTGAAGAAAGGCCTGCCCCGTCCGGTCACACCCGATGAAGCAAGCAATCTGGCAGAAGTAATCGCGCAAAACGCATCCGAAGAATGGATCGGCAAGCGCGACCGGGCAGTACTCTATCTCCTCTACGGGGCAGGCCTGCGAATTGCGGAGGCATTATCTCTGACCGGAAGGGATGCGCCCTTGAGCGATACATTGCTGGTGACTGGCAAGGGCGGCAAGCAGCGGGTGGTTCCCGTTCTCCCGGTCGTGCAAGCAGCCGTTGCTGAATATTGCGCGGTAAACCCGTGGCGCGCGGATCAGGATGCCCCGCTCTTTCGCGGAGCCAAAGGCGGTCCACTGCGGCAGGGCATGGTGCAAAAGGCGATGGCACGGGCGCGGATCATGCTGGGATTGCCTGCCACCGCTACGCCGCATGCATTGCGCCACAGTTTTGCCACGCATCTGCTCAGCGCCGGTGCAGACCTCAGGAGCTTGCAGGAACTGCTGGGCCACGCCAGTTTGGGCAGCACGCAGATATATACCAAGGTGGATGCGGCGGCTCTGCTGGAGACCTATCGCGGGGCGCACCCGCGCGAGCGGGATTAACGCTGCATGGCGTGGAGCCGCCGATCAATCGCATCCCAGATCGCCCCGGGTGTATCAGTCCCGTTGAAGGCATCGATCGAGACAATTCCGGTTGGTGAGGTGACATTGATTTCCGTCAGCCATTTGCCGCCGATCACATCGATCCCCACAAACACCAGACCGCGCGCCTTCAATTCCGGACCCATCGCGGCGCAAATTTCCTCTTCCCGCGCGGTCAGGTCACATTTTTCGGCATAACCGCCTTGCGCCAGATTTGAGCGGAACTCGCCCTCACCCGGTTTGCGATTGATCGCTCCGGCATATTCCCCGTCGACCAGAACGATCCGCTTATCTCCTTCGGATACTTCGGGCAGGAAAGGTTGGACCATGAAGGGTTCGGGCCAGACCTGGCCGAACAGTTCGGTCAGAGCGGATAGATTGGTACCGGCTTCATCAATCCGGAAGATTGCCTTACCGCCATTGCCATGCAGCGGCTTCACCACCACCGAGCCGTGGCGCTGTTGAAAATCGCGCACATCAGCCAGGGTGCGCGCCACCAGGGTGGGCGGCATGAATGCGGCATAATCGAGCACGAACATCTTTTCAGGCGCATTGACCACTTCGCGCGGGTCATTCACGACCAAGGTTAGACCTTTCAACCGGTCGAGCAGGAAAGCGGCGCTGATATAGCCAAGGTCGAAAGGCGGATCCTGCCGCATCAGCACGATATCAATATCCCTGACCAGATTGATCTTCTGCAATGCACCTTTGGTGAAATGATCACCTTTGACCCGCTGGACAGTGACAGGAGACGCCCACGCCGTGAGCTGTCCGCTTTCCCAGCTGAGCGTGCGCACGTCATAATGCCACACCGAATAACCGCGCGACTGCGCTGACAGCATCAGCGCAAAGCTGGAATCGCCGCCAATATTGACGGTTTCGATTGGGTCCATCTGGACCGCGACGCGCACGGACATAATTACTCCTAAGGCTGCCAGGCGTTGACGATGTGGCGCGGCAAGTGGCGCGGTGCAAGCAGCATCACGTCAATTCGCCAATCATCGCCGGGACGAACATAACGTTGCGCCGCGGCCTCGGCTGCGGCGGCGACGCGGCGCAGGCGATATTGATCTATCGCAATATCCCGTTGTTCTGCCGTTTTGCGCCATTTGACTTCGATGAACGCCACTGTCCCCCACCGGCGAACGATCAGGTCAATTTCCCCGCGCGGGGTCTTTACGCGGCGCCCAAGCACGCGCCAGCCCTGCAGAAACAACCAAACAGCCGCCAGCGTTTCGCCCTTGCGGCCGCGTCGTTCGGCTTGCTGCCTGGTCATTCGCTGCGCAGGTCCATGGCTTTGGCGTAAAGAATCTTGCGATCAAGGCCTGTTAATCGGGCGATGTGAGCGGCAGCTTGCGAGGCTTTCATTGTCTTGAGCGCCTCAGCCAGCAGCGCATCTGCTTCCGCCGCATTAAAGTTAAGGTCTGGCGGCGGGCCGACCAGCAGCACTATTTCTCCCTTGGGCGGGTGCGCGCGATAATGACCGATCAGGGCTTCGGCTTTATCGCTACGGCATTCCTCGAACAGCTTGGTGAGCTCGCGCGCGACCGAGACAGACCTTCCGGGATAGATTTCGCCAATGGCCTCCAGAGATTTGACCAGCCGAGGCCCGGTTTCGTAGAAAATCAAAGTGGCTTGGGCGCTGCCCACTTCTTGCAGAAAATCCCGACGGGCCTTGTCCTTGGACGGCAGGAAGCCTGCGAACATGAACCGGTCGTTGGGCAGACCCGATAACGTCAACGCGGTGATGGCCGCACAAGCCCCGGGCAGGCTTGTGACCGCAATTCCGGCTTCGCGCGCTTCGCGCACCAATCGGTACCCCGGGTCGGAGATCAGCGGCGTTCCTGCATCGCTCACCAGCGCCACTGCCTTGCTATGCAGCGTTTCGACCAGTTTTGCCCGTTCGCGCGCATCGCTATGGTCATCATAGCGCCATAATGGCTTGGAAATTCCCAGATGCTTGAGCAGTTTGCCGGTTACTCTTGTGTCTTCGCACGCAACCACATCACACCGCGCCAGCACCTCGGCTGCCCGCATTGTGATATCTCCAAGATTGCCAATCGGGGTGGCAACTATATAGAGCCCGGCTGATAAGGGTTCTTTGGTCGGTTCGTGGTTCACGCAGGTATCAATGGACCAGCACTATGGGGAGCGGCAAGCATGAAGCGCAACATTTTCAACCGGCGCACGTTTATTGTGATTGGTACAGCGGCGCTTCTCGCTGGCTGTCAGATCATTCCAAAAGGGCCGGCTGAGAGCACCGGGCCAGCACAAGGCGCGAGCACCGGACCCAGTGCCACCACTTTACCGACTGATGACACTCGTCACAGAGTGGCCCTGCTGGTTCCCATGACTGGACCCAACGGGCCAGTGGGCCAGTCCATTGCCAATGCCGCAACCATGGCCTTGTTCGATACCAATGCGAGCAACCTTCGTATTACCACCTACGACACGGCGACGGGCGCGCGAAGAGCGGCAGCCAAAGCGATTGCCGAAGGCAACAAGTTGATCCTTGGGCCGTTGCTGGCCAGCAATGTTTCAGCAGTCATGGCCGAAGCGCGGCCTGCATCAGTGCCGCTGATATCTTATTCGAATGATATCACTGTTGCCGCCGCCGATGTTTTTGTAATGGGCCATATCCCTGGCCAGTCGATCGCCCGCACCATCGGCTATACCCGCCAGAAGGGCAGCGCCAATTTCGCCGCAATCCTGCCAGAGGGCGAATATGGAGACCGCGCTGCGGCGGCCCTGCAATCAGCGCTTGCTAGTTATGGCGGCAATCTGATCGGCACTGAACGCTATGCGCGCGGCAATACATCGATTGTCAGCGCAGCGCAGCGCACCCGGCAACGCGGTGGTTATGATACGGTCCTGATTGCCGATGGTGCCCGTTTGGCAGCTTTGGCAGCGGGCGAAATCAAGCCTGGCGGTGTAGGCAATACGCAGTTTCTGGGCACAGAATTGTGGAGCGGGGAAGCTGGTCTGACCCGTGTTTCTGCGCTCCGCGGTTCCTTGTTTTCAGCGGTTTCAGATGCCCGTTTCAAGCGCTTTGCCGATAGCTACAAAGCGCGTTTTGGCATCCAGCCCTACCGGATCGCGACGCTTGGTTATGACAGTGTGCTGTTGACGCTGAACGTGGCGCAGGAGTGGAAAGTGGGGCGCAGCTTCCCGATTGCCAAATTGCGCGATCCTGGTGGCTTCCTTGGTCTAGATGGGCCATTCCGTTTTCAACGAAGCGGCGTGATTGACCGGGCGATGGAAGTACGCGAAGTGCGCGACGGCCAGATTGCCATCGTTTCCCCGGCTCCAAGCAAGTTCGGCAACTGAATATCCGATAATCCTGAAACAGGATTGGCGATAAGCGCGTCTTGCCGCTTGTAGGGCGGGGAAACGCGCGCTTATAGCCTTGTCATGGCTGACGATCTTTTTGCAGGTACACCCGCCTCAAGCGGCGATTACAACGCATCCTCAATCGAAGTTCTTGAAGGGCTGGAACCGGTTCGGCGGCGGCCCGGCATGTATATTGGCGGCACCGATGATCGCGCGCTGCACCATCTTGCGGCCGAAGTGATCGACAATGCGATGGATGAAGCGGTTGCGGGCCATGCCAGCCGGATTGAGGTCAGCCTGGAAATGGGCAACCGGCTGAGCGTGGCAGACAATGGCCGCGGCATTCCGGTTGAGGAACACCCCAAATATCCCGGCAAATCGACGCTGGAGGTGATCCTTTCCACGCTTCATTCAGGCGGTAAGTTTTCTGGCAAGGCCTATGCAACCAGCGGCGGCCTCCACGGGGTTGGCGTCAGTGTGGTCAATGCGCTGTCGTCTGATA
>JAHEAW010000167.1 GCA_024642545.1 Erythrobacteraceae bacterium | reverse complement strand
GGCCTTGCGCAGCGCCATGCGCATGGACAATTCTGCGCCTTTGCCTTCCGGGTGCGGCGCCGTAACGTGATAAGCATCGCCAGACAGGCCATAACCGACCACTTCAGCGTAAATCTTGGCGCCGCGCGCCTTGGCATGCTCGTATTCTTCCAGCACGACCACGCCGGCGCCTTCGCCCATCACAAAGCCGTCGCGGTCCTTGTCATAAGGGCGGCTGGCTTCGGTCGGACGGTCGTTGAAGGACATGTTGAGCGCGCGGGCCTGCGCAAAACCGGCCACACCAAGCGGGTTGATGGTACCTTCCGCGCCGCCGGCCAGCATGATGTCGGCATCATCATCTTTGATCATCCGAGCGGCATCGCCAATCGAATGGGCGCCTGTGGAACAGGCCGTCACCACCGCGTGATTGGGGCCCATGAGACCATATTTGATCGAGACTTGCCCGGAAATCAGATTGATCAGACGACCATGAACGAAGTGGGGGCTCACACGACCGGGGCCACGTTCGTGCAAATTGATCGATTCGCTTTCAATCCCCGGCAGGCCGCCGATGCCCGAACCAATCGAACAACCGGTTCGCAGCTTAAGATCTTCCGACATATCGGTAAGACCGGCATCTTCGAGCGCCTGACCGGCAGCATCGATACCGTAAATGATAAATGGATCGACCTGACGCTGAACCTTGTGATCGACACGCTTGTCCGGATCGAAGCCGTATTCATGATCAGCCGGCTTCACCTCGCAGGCGATCTGGCACTTCTGATCGGACGCGTCGAACCGGGTGATCTTTCCCGCACCGCTTTTCGAGGCGAGGATATTCTTCCACGTTGTTTCGACATCACCTCCAAGCGGGGTGACAAGTCCCAATCCGGTTACCACCACTCGGCGCATGCAAATCTCCGTATAAATACAACAGGCCCGGCCCTGAAATAGGGTCGAGCCTGTCTAGTCCCGCCGACTGCCCAATGAACTGGCCGCCGGGCGAGCACGGCGGGCTGAGCAATCAGCCCTTGTGCTCTTCGATATACTTCGTGGCGTCGCCCACCGTCGTGATCTTTTCAGCCGCATCGTCAGGGATTTCGACACCGAATTCCTCTTCGAAGGCCATCACAAGTTCGACGATATCAAGGCTGTCTGCGCCAAGATCGTCGATGAAGCTCGCTTCCTGAGTGACCTTGTCGGCTTCAACACCGAGGTGTTCGACAACAATCTTGGAAACGCGGTCGGCGGTATCACTCATATTTTCCCTCTCAAATTCGGGGTTTCAAACTTTCCTGTCGCCCTAATGAACGGCGGGGCTTGTGGCAAGGGTGTGCATAAAAAGTAAGTCAGCTCTTTGCCATAATTGGATGGCATCCCGTGCCAAACAGGTCTTAACCCGAAGTCGATGCAACTTTTGGCTGTTCCACCACTCGGATAGCCAGCTCCTTCAATTGGGCCAGGGTAACTGTACTGGGTGCACCCATCATCAGATCCTCGCCCTTTTGGTTGAGCGGGAAGGCAATAACCTCGCGGATATTGGGCTCGTCGGCCAGCAGCATCACGATCCGGTCGATCCCTGGGGCAGACCCTCCATGCGGCGGCGCGCCATATTTGAAAGCATTGATCATGCCGGAAAAATTGTCATCAACATCCGCGCGGCTATAGCCAGCGATTTCGAACGCCTTGTACATGATTTCAGGCCGGTGGTTCCGGATCGCACCCGAAGACAGCTCATAGCCGTTGCAGACAATGTCATATTGCCAGGCGAGAATATCCAGCGGGTCCTTGCTTTCCAGCGCTTCCATTTCGCCTTGCGGCATCGAAAACGGGTTATGACTGAAATCGACCTTCTTGGCTTCTTCGTCATATTCAAACATCGGAAAATCGACGATCCAGCAGAATTTGAAACAGCCTTGCTCGATCAGCCCCAGTTCCTCGGCAACGCGGGTGCGCGCTGCGCCGGCCAGCTTGGCGGCTTCCTTCTCCTTCCCGGCCGCAAAAAACAACCCGTCATCAGCGCCCAGTCCAAGCTCTTCATACAGTGCCGCCATCAATTCTGCACCGTGGTTCTTGGCAATCGGGCCGCCGAATTCGCCACCTTTGCAGGTGACATAGCCAAGTCCGGCAAAGCCTTCGCCGCGGGCCCAATTGTTCATGTCATCGAAGAATTTGCGGCTCTTTCCTGCCGTGGCCGGCGCCGGCACCGCGCGGACAACACCGTTTGACCCTACGATCTTCTCGAACAGGCCAAATCCCGACTTCACAAAATGTGCTGATACGTCAGAGATTTTCAGCGGATTGCGCAGGTCCGGTTTATCGCTCCCATATTTGAGCATCGATTCCTTGTAAGGGATGCGCGGGAAGCTGCCAGCCGGGGTCACGGACTTGCCATCCGCAAATTCCTCAAACACGCCCGCCAGCACCGGTTCCAATGCCGCGAAAACGTCATCCTGCGTGACAAAGCTCATTTCAAGGTCGAGCTGATAAAATTCCAGACTGCGGTCTGCGCGCAGGTCCTCGTCACGAAAACATGGCGCGATCTGAAAATAGCGATCAAAGCCGCTCACCATCAGCAGCTGTTTGAACATCTGCGGTGCCTGCGGCAGAGCGTAAAACTTGCCATGATGCATCCGGCTGGGGACCAGAAAATCGCGCGCGCCTTCGGGGCTTGACGCACTGAGGATCGGGGTCTGAAATTCGGTAAATCCCTGAGCGGTCATCCGCCGCCGGATCGAAGCGATGACGTTCGATCGCAGCATGATGTTGCGATGCATCGTTTCACGCCGCAAATCGAGCGGGCGATTGCGAATGCGGATATCTTCGGGGTAATCCTGCTCCCCGGCGACCGGCATCGGCAGTTCTTCGGCACGCGACTGAACGGTGATCGCGCGCGCGAAGACCTCGATTGCGCCGGTCGGCAGGTCGGCATTAACCGTGGCGGCATCGCGCGCCTTGACCTCGCCATCGATC
>JAHEAW010000004.1 GCA_024642545.1 Erythrobacteraceae bacterium | reverse complement strand
CCCATCATTACGAATGATGTGCTCTACCGACTGAGCTAAAGCGGCACTCAGGCGCTGAGACATTCAGCGCGAAAAATCTGGAGGCCCGAGCCGGAATCGAACCGGCGTGCAAGGATTTGCAGTCCTCTGCGTAACCACTCCGCCATCGGGCCACTCCCTGCTGTGCCGTCCAGAAGGGGCAACAACATGCGCGGGAAGCGGCCCCCTAGCCGCTTGGTGACAGCAAGGCAATGCGATTGTGCAGAATTCGCGCCTGCGCACCCTGCGCACTAGTCACCGCGAAAAGTTGCGGTATGGGTTGGCCCATGAACGGCTTTCCATTGACTGACGCGGTCACCGGCTCTGGTGACATTCTGACCATCCCCGATGCGGAAAGCTGGATGCAAGGGCGCACGCTTTATGGCGGAGCATCCGCCCTGTTGGCCTATACCGCCGCAATCCGGGCGTTTCCCGAATTGCCGCCGTTCCGAGCAGCGCAAGTTGGATTTGTCGCTCCGGTCGGGGCGGAGGTGACATTACGCGCGGAAATTGTCCGGCAAGGGCGCAATGTCGTGCAGGTCCGCAGCGATATCTTGTGTGATGGCAAAGTGGCGCTAACCACCTTCCTGCTGTTTGGCACAGCGCGCGCCAGTAATGGTGAAGCGCCGCCGGCACAGGTTGAACTGGCGCCCGGTATTCCCGAAGATGGTGCCCCTGTATCGACTGCGCGTGCGCCGGCATTTCTGCGCAACAATTTTGAAATGCGCTATTGTCAGCAGCGCAGCAACAGGGGCGAAGCGCGGCTCCGCCGGTGGGCGCGGCTCAACCCGGGCAACCAGCTTGATCCGATTTCCCAGATGATCCTGCTGGGGGATATTCTACCCCCGTCAGCGGCGAAGGTCATGGAGCGACCCGGACCGATCAGTTCCATCAACTGGTCGTTCAACCTGCTCGATGCAGAACCGGCAACCCGCGATGGCTGGTGGCTTGCCGAAACCGCCAGCGATCAGTCCGGCAATGGCTATTCGAGCGAGCGCCTGCGGTTATGGAATGCAGATGGCCAGCAGATGCTGTCGGGCCTGCAAGCGGTCGCAATATTTGGGTAGCTGCGCGCAGCCCTGCTAAACGTCGGAAAATTTCGGTGCCCGTTTGGCCATTCCCGCCATCACCGCTTCGACCTGATTGGCAGTCCGCATGATCGCCCGCTGTTCAATGCTTTCTTCCATCAGCAACTGATCGCCGCTGCGTTCAAACATGGCGTTGGAGAGGCGCTTTGACGCGCGAATTGCATGCGGGTTGCGGCCAGCAATCTGTGCTGCAATCGCGCAAGCCCGTCCATGCGGATCGGCATCGACATAAGTGGCAAGACCTATGCTGGCAGCTTCTTCACCCGAAAATTCACGGTTGGTATAAACCAGTTCGCGCAGCACATCGTCCCGCACCAGCCCGCGCCACAGCATGTATCCACCCATGTCGGGCACCAGGCCCCATTTCATCTCCATAATCGCCATCCGCGTATCGGGCGCAGCGATCCGGATGTCGGCCCCACTGGCAATTTGCATACCGCCACCAAAGCACACCCCGTGCATGGCAGCAATCACCGGAACCGGCAATTTGCGCCACTGGGTAGCGACCTGCTGAAACTTGTTTGAATTGCCATAAGTCCGCTCTGTCAAAGACGGTTCGTCGGGCGCAGGCTCACGCGCGAAACTGGCTGTATCCAACCCGGCACAAAAGCTCTTGCCTTCACCTGACAGCACCACCGCACGCAATCCGCGCGTGTTCTGGAGCACATGCCCTGCTTCGATTATCCGCGTAAACATTTCAGGATCGAGCGCGTTCATCTTGTCACTTCGCACCAGGCGGACCTGGGCCACACCCTGTTCATCCATGGTCACGGAAACACGGTCATTCTGGGGCAGTTTCATTGGCGTCACCTGCTGTCTGTTGGGCCTAGCCATCGTTGCCGATGCGCAGATAACTGTCCAGATATTGTTGCGAACTTGCCCCTTGCTTTTGGTGCCGGATCACGGGTTCTGGGTCGAGTAAGTAACCGCCCGCAGGATCAGTCGCAATGAGCCAGCTAAGCCCAAACCGATTGAGTTTGGCCCTGATGCGGGCAACATGCACTTCGACCCGGTTGGTTTCCGGGTCGTGGTCAATACGCCACACGTCTGACAGCAGCCGCCTGCGCGAAAGCCGCTGACCCGGGCTTTGCGCCAGTCGCCACAACAATTCGAACTCGCGTGGATGCAAGCCCAGCCATTCGCGCGCGATGCAGCCATCGCGGTGAAACAGATCAAGCATCACGGGTCCTGCGCGCAGATGGCGCGGCATCATTTCGGCTTCGTCGGAAACTGTGCTGCGACCCATGGTTTTCAGCCACTTTGGCCCAGAGTGCCACAAGAGGAGACAAAACTCACAAGAACGCCCCCATTCGCATGCTGTAAGCTTGATCCCGCGTTATGATCAGATGGTCGAGCAATTCCACATCCAGCGCGCCGCCGATAGACCGAATCCGATTGGTTGCACGAATATCATCGGGACTGGGATAACATAGGCCTGAAGGGTGGTTATGTGCGATTATGACGGCGCTGGCATTTGCCGCCAGTGCCCGCGCAAACAGGTCTCTTGCGCGGGTATAGGCAAGGTCCCGCGTACCAGTGGCAAGAGTTTCATCGCCAATATATTCGCCTGACGCATCGAAGAAAACTCCGTGAAGACGTTCTTCTGCCGCATTTGCAATCCGCGCGATCAGCAAGGCTGACAGGTCCTTACCATCTGCGATGCTTAGGCCGTGAGCTTGCCGCATAGCCAGTTGCCCTACCCTGCGGTTGGTACTGAGGCAGAAGAAATTCGCCAATCCCTGTAAGGCCCGAAGCGGCGCAGTCGCTGGCGATGCGCGCGCAGGCCCAGGGCCAAAGTCGGGAGTTGGACGTAAGAGGGGAGAATGAACAATGTCGCATATGCAATCGGCGTCATGCCAGGGATCATCTCCCGCGTCAGATGCGCGCTGAATGCTATCACCTGCAAGCCTGCTAAACATAAAGGGTACATCCGGTTGGCCCGCAGCGCGAGAGCGATAAGCGCAGCGGCAACGACAAGATCCGCGCCTGCATGATAAAGATCGACAGTCCCAAGGTTGATCGCTTTCCCGAAAACCAGATGATAAAGCCGGTCGCTTAAGTACATCGCCAGAAAAATTGCCCCGGCTACCCGTTCCGGCCCGCCGCCCTTCCAGATCGCCAGAAGGGTGATCACCAGCATCGCGGAAAACTGGATTGCGAAACGGTGTTCCAGAATCAGGGCAAGCACGGCTTCATCATCTGTTCCTAAGCAGCATGCACCATCGCGCGCTGCGGCATTGCATCCAAAGCGCTGGGCTGAACGTCAGTGGGCAGATCTTCATCGCCGCCTGCATGTTCACGCACAACTTTGCTGAGTTCGTCATGGACCCTCAGGAGGCTGGTCGACATCGACAGCGCTTGCTGTTCAGCCTGACACAGCCGCATGATAGCCCGCTGACCTGCATCAATCGGCAAGTCCGGGTTCTGCCGGGCAAGGATCATGGCCTGCTTGAGCTTGGCGCAAGCCATCATCGCTTCATCTGAAAGCGCTTCTGCTTCGCGTATCAATTTTTTGACCCTCGCCGCGTCATCGATAAATTTGCTGGGCATGAAATCGCCTCCATCAAGGTAGCCGCCGCTGCCTCGCTCAATCGGCAACGCCATGTTTGTCCACGGGGATGGCTGCCCTGCCCTCCAGCATCTTGCTGATTGCAAGACCTGCCGAAACGACCAGAACCAGCGCCGCGATCATGCTGAATGCGATGCCGATTATCAGGCCGAAGCGGTACAGGACAGCATTCTCGCCGTCGAGCGCCCCGAAGACGACCACCGGTTCGATATCGTGTGCCCAAGGCGCATCGCGTGCGACCACATGGGCATCGGACACACGGATCGAACCGGGATCGTCCCGGGCCGTTTGATCCTGCATGAAGTCCGAAACATTTAGCTGCTTTTTGCTATATGCATCATTTCTGAAGGGGGTGTCAGCCACGTCATTTTCATCGCCGCCGATCTGCTCACGATAACATTCGACAAGTTCATTCAGGCTCGAGACACCGAAAATCCTCTTCAGCGCGCGAATGTGCTGATTGATGCGCGTTTCGGAAACGCCGAGCTCGTTTGCGATGATCTTGATTGGCACACGGCGGTCGATCCGCTGCAAGACGGCCTGTTGCTTATCGCTAAGAGACAGTTCGGCATCGCCGATCATGCAAACTTCCTTTCATCGGCCATCCTTAAGGTTAGGTCGCACCAATGTGCAAGGCAACGAATCACAAATTGGCGACTGGTGCCGACATCTGCGGCTCCGATCTACCTCTCTGCGCGCTGTCCCACATTGTGACCCAATGACGAAAGGTAGCGCTTAACATTTCGTGCCGCCTGCCGCAGTCGCTGTTCATTTTCCACCATCGCGATGCGAACAAAGCCCTCGCCCTGCTCGCCATATCCGACGCCGGGGGCAACCGCCACCTTGGCATGCGTGAGCAGTTGTTTTGAAAATTCGAGACTGCCCATTTCTTTGAGTGCTGGCGGCAGCGGCGCCCAAGCGAACATCGAGGCCCGCGGCGGCGGAATTTCCCACCCGGACCGGCCAAATGCCTCAACCATCACATCCCGGCGTTTGTGATACAGGCTGCGGTTACGCTCGACGATATCCTGCGGACCGTTAAGAGCCGCACAGGCCGCAGCTTGAATGGGGGTAAAGGCGCCGTAATCAAGATAGCTTTTCACCCGAGTCATGGCGGCGATGAGCTGCTGGTTGCCAACTGCAAAGCCCATCCGCCAGCCAGCCATGGAATAGGTTTTTGACATGGAAGTAAATTCGACCGCGACATCCTTCGCGCCATTGACCTGCATGATTGAGGGCGTGGGCTTGCCATCATAATAAAGTTCAGAATACGCAAGGTCTGACAGAAGCCAGACCTGGTTCTCCTTCGCCCACGCCACAAGCCGCTCGTAAAATGCCAGATCAACCACTTCAGCAGTCGGGTTTGACGGATAATTGACGACCAGAATGCTGGGCCGCGGTACCGTGAAGGCCATCGCCTTTTCCAGACTGCGAAAATATTCCTCGTCTGG
Organism: Erythrobacteraceae bacterium; assembly: GCA_024642545.1. Taxonomy (GTDB): domain Bacteria; phylum Pseudomonadota; class Alphaproteobacteria; order Sphingomonadales; family Sphingomonadaceae; genus Allopontixanthobacter. Next base: position 37,317 of record JAHEAW010000004.1, on the reverse strand, counting down.
CGTTGTCGGAACAGACCGGATCGTTGCACCAGCGATAATAAAACCGAACGTATGGATGGGATATGACGGGTTGGGTGCCAGCACTACATCACCCGGAGCCGTTATCGCGGTGGCCAGGCTCGCCAGTCCTTCCTTTGATCCCATTGTCACGACAACTTCGCGCTCCGGGTCGAGCTCAACCCCAAACCGGCGGCCGTAATAATTGGCCTGCGCGCGCCGCAGCCCTGGGATGCCCTTTGACTGGGAATAGCCATGCGCATCTGGCTTCATCGCCACTTCGCACAATTTATCAATCACGTGCTGCGGTGGCGGCAGATCGGGATTACCCATACCAAGGTCGATAATATCTTCCCCCGCGGCGCGCGCAGCTGCCCGCAAGCCGTTTACTTCGGCTATGACGTAAGGCGGCAGGCGCTTCATGCGGTAGAAATCGGTATCCATTGTATCCCTTGGTCTGTTGATGCGCAGCATCAGCGCTGCAAAACTGTCAGTGAAGCAATAAATGCACAGGTGCAATCTTCGCCGCGAAGCCTTATAACTTTTGTGGCAGTCAAATTGAACAAGTCAAAAACACTGGAATTGGAGAGGCCCCTCATGCCAGCAGACAGCGCAACCGTCGATCCGGTCACCCAGATGCTGCAAACGCAGGCCAAGCAGGCCCAGTTGTTTTTCGGGCAATTGATGCCAGGCACCGGTTCCAGCCTGCCAGATGCAGGCACTATGGACCGATGGGCGGAAGTCGCGGGCAAGCTCCAGAGCATGTGGAATGAATTCCAGATTGACAAGCCCGCCTCGAACAACCCGCTGGCCGCCATGTTCGATCCGGCCCAATGGGGCGCGTTCGCCAAAAACTGGTACCAGCAGATGCCGCTTGCCGACCCCGCGCAGCAGCAGAAGCTGTGGGATGACAGCATGGCGCTGTGGCAATCAGTTCTAAGCCACTACGTAGTGCAGCCCGATGGCTCAGTTGACGAAGGTCAGACACCAAATCTGCCGCGCCATGACCGGCGCTTTTCTGATCCAAGATGGCAAGAGCAGCCGATCTTTGCGCTCATTCACCAGACCTATCTGATGCTCGCCGAACGGATCGGGGCCATGGTCGATGAAATTGACGGAATCGATCATGACAAGCGCGAACAGCTGCGTTTCGCCACCCGGACTATGGTTGAAGCACTGAGCCCGGCCAATTTTCCGGTGACCAATCCAATCGTGCTGGAACGCACTTTGGAAAGCCGAGGCGAAAATCTTGTGACCGGGATGGAGCATTTGCTGGCTGATCTCAAACGTGGTCAGCTGACCCACACTGATTCAGGCGCCTTCAAGCTGGGCGAGAATATCGCCATAACCCCCGGCAAGGTGGTTCACGAAACACCGCTCTATCAGCTGATTCAATACACCCCCACAACAGACGAAGTGCTGGAAACCCCGCTGATTATCTTCCCGCCGTGGATCAACCGGTTCTACATTCTCGATCTCAACCCTAAGAAGAGCTTCATTCGTTGGGCGGTTGACCAGGGGGTTACCACATTTGTGGTAAGCTGGAAGTCAGCCGACAGATCGATGAAAGAGGTAGTCTGGGACGATTATATCCGCGCACAAATTGATGCTATCGATCACGTCCGCGCCCGGCTCAAAGTGCCTTCCGTCCATGCAATCGGCTATTGCGTGGCCGGGACAACGCTTGCGGCCACTCTGGCGATCCAGTCACGACGGGGCGAGGCTGACAAGGTCAAGAGCGCCACCTTCTTCACAGCGCAGGTGGACTTCGAAAAGGCAGGAGAACTGCTTCACTTTGTTGATGACACGCAAATTGCTGCGATCGAAAACATGGGCGCTGGTGGCTATCTTGACGGCAGAGTCATGGCCGCGACCTTCAACCTGCTGCGCGGAACCGATCTTATCTGGAATTATGTGATCAATAATTATCTGCTGGGTGAAGAATACCCGGCATTCGACCTGCTGCACTGGAACGGCGATGTCACCAATCTGCCGTCCAAATGGCATAAGCGGTATCTGGAGGACTTGTACCGCGACAATCTGCTGGTGATCCCCGACCGGTTGTCCGCAGATGGGACGCCAATCGACCTTAGCCAGGTGGTCATCCCCTGCTATATTCAGGCCGGGCGCGAAGACCATATCGCCCCCGCTGAAAGCGTGTGGCGTATCATGGATCATTTTTCCGGCCCGATGCGCTTTGTACTAGCGGGTTCCGGCCATATCGCCGGTGTGGTCAACCCGCCAGATGCCCAGAAATACCAATATTGGATCAATCCGGCTGAGACATCGTCATTTGATGATTTTGTTGCCGGAGCGAGCGAACACAAGGGCAGTTGGTGGCCCGACTGGATGGAGTGGCTCAAAGCGCAGGAGCCCGCGACCGTGGCTGCCAAAGGCCGCAGAATCCCCGGCAGCAAAGGCGACAATGTGATCGAAGATGCCCCAGGCCGTTACGTTAAAATGCGCTGAACATTCTGTAAATACAGACATATTTCAACTTATGTTGCAGTGCACAAAAAATCCTTGACTTCGCTGTTGCAATGCCTATTTTGTGCAGTGCAACATAAAGGTTCGTGATTGCGGACCGTTACGCACAAGGATTTGAGATCATGGCCGACGAAGCCACCAGCAAGATCGATGCCGCAGCAGAAAAGGCCTATGCCGAAGCCGCTGCGAAAACTGTTGAAGCAAAGAATGCAGCCGCTCCGGTGATCACCGCTCAAGCAGTGGCGTCTCCCGCTGCTGCCCCCAAGGTCGCTGCCAAACCGGCTGGCACCAAGAAAGTTGCGGCCAAGCCCGCTGCCAAAAAGGCAGTGGTAAGGAAAATGGTCGCCAAAAAGCCTGCCGTGAAGAATTTGGCAGACAAGAAGAGCGCCGCAAAGCCTGCCCCGCGCAGGGCAGCTGCAAAGCCGGTTACGGCGCCCAAAATCGCATCTCCCCAATCCATTTCGAAGGAAACCATTATGACCAAGGCAAAAGAAACCGCCACTGATTATGCCGCACAGCTAAAGTCCGGCCTGACCGACCTGCAGGCCCGTGCCAAGACTGCTTATGAAAAGAGCAGCGAAATCGCTTCCGAAATGGGCGAATTCAGCAAGCACAATGTCGAAGCTGTCGTGGAAGCAGGCAAGATCCTCGCCAGCGGCATGCAAGAAATGGCCAAGAGCTATGTCGAAGAAGGCAAGGCTGCTGTATCGACCATGACTGCGGATGCCAAGGAAGTGGCTGCTGTGAAGTCGCCAACCGAATTCGTCCAGCTGCAGGGCAAGATCGCCAGCCGCAACTTTGATGCGACTGTCGCTACGCTCTCGAAGACGACTGAAGCATGGGTCAAGCTGGCAGGCGAAGCTTTCGCCCCCATCTCGAGCCGCGTCAGCGTTGCTATGGACAAGGTCAAGAAAGCGGCCTGAAGCTGCCCCCTTCATGACCAGCCCAATGGCTGGCTGTGAGAGAGACTGAGTTGCAAGCCGGATCCTCTCCCCCGGTCTTGCAAAGGAACGGGTCAGGCGGTCAAACCGCCTGGCCCGTTTCCGTTTGTGCCAGCAAAAAGCCCCTAATCTGGACCGGACTACTGGTAACCTGGTCCTCTTGGATGAGGTGGCATCTTGCGAATCCCCGATAGGTTACGATATTGCAGACGCTATGACCCAGTTTGATGATCTTCTTGTTGACGCCAAAGGCGTGATTCGCAGTGCAGATGATAAGCCGGGCGGCGGCGATGGTGACGGGCAGGATGAGATCGGCGTTGCCACCAAAACCCAGACCAGAACCAAAAAACCCAGCCAGTACAAAGTGCTGCTGCTGAACGATGATTACACACCGATGGAATTCGTTGTGATGGTTCTGAAGCGCTTCTTCAAGATGGATCTGGAACAGGCAACGCGAGTGATGCTGCATGTCCACCAGAAGGGCGTTGGCATATGCGGGGTTTTTTCCTACGAAGTGGCTGAAACCAAGGTCAATGAAGTGATGGATTTTGCGCGGCAGAACCAGCATCCGCTGCAATGCACGCTGGAGAAAGCATGATCGCCTGGCGCATCGCTGGCTAACTAAGCAAAGACTTATCTGACGTCAGGGCATGACCGCGCCTGATTTTCGCGCTAGAGCTTCCCCTCACCACTGCAACCCGTCCAGGCGCAATGTACTTGCTAAAATATCTTCCTGCCATCGATCGATATATCCTGCGATTGGTCACTGTGCCGATGTTTGGCGTGTTTGTGCTCGCTGCGTCTTTGCTGATCCTCGACAAGATGCTGCGGCTGTTCGATTTCGTGGCGACGCAGGGCGGTCCTGTCTCAGTGGTCTTCAAGATGCTGGCCAGCCTGATTCCCGAATATGCCAGTCTGGCGATCCCGCTTGGCCTGCTGCTCGGGGTTTTGATGGCGTTCCGCAAGCTGGCGGTTAGCAGCGAACTGGACGTGCTGCGAGCTGTGGGCAGAAGCTATGGCCGTCTGCTGCGTGTGCCATATGCCATTACGCTGGTACTGGTCGGCCTCAACGTGGCGCTGGTATTCTATATTCAGCCAATCAGCCGCTATTATTACGAACAGTTGGACTATGAACTGCGGTCAGGGGCGCTGGGCGCATCGATCAAGGTTGGCCAATTTACGACGTTGAAGGACCGGATGGCGCTGCGGGTCGATGAGAGCCAGAATGACGGACGAAAATTGATCGGAATCTTTGCCCGGATTGCGACCAAGGATGGCCAGGTCCTGTCGATCACCGCACGCGAAGGCAATTTCCTGGCTACCAGCGATAATCCTGACACGATCATCTTGCGACTCAATGATGGCACTATCGTTCAAGACCCTGGCCCCAGCGATCCCAAGGCAACGCCGCGCGTACTCAGCTTTACGCGCCATGATTTGCCGATTGACCTGCCGGCGATTGAAAAGTTCCGCAGTCGCGGTGACGCTGAACGCGAATATATTCTGCCTGAATTGCTCAAGATCGGGTGGAGCCCGCGCGCATCGGCAGCGCAGCGCGATGGCAGCCAGGCCAGCTTCAGCTTTCGCATGGTCGAAGTGGTCATGATGCTGCTGATGCCACTACTGGCTGTCGCGCTGGCCATTCCCCCCAAACGTTCAACCTCCGGGCTTGGGATCATCGTCGCGATTGTGATGGTCGTCGCCTATCACAAGATCAATCAATATGGGCAGGACGTTGCCACGCTGGGCCGGGCAGACCCGGTTATCGCGCTATGGGTGCCCTTTGTCGTGTTCGCCGCCCTGATTCTGTGGATGTATTACCGGGTCGCCCATGTCCCGGGTGGGCAGGCAATCGGCGCGCTCGAAAGCGGGGCAGCCAAATTGACCAAGCGACTTAAGAAATTGTTCAAACGCAGACGGCGCAGCTTCGAACCTGATCCTGAGGCGATGACTCATGGGCAAAGCCCGATGGCTGCGGAATAGGGCACAACAGGATGCAGCTGGATTTCTTCCCCTCGCGTACTTTGACGCTCTATCTTGCGCGGCAATTCATCATCCTGATCGCCGCTACGCTGGGCGTGCTGGTTCTGGTGCTGATGATGCTTGACCTACTGTCCGAAAGCGGCACCATTCTGGCTGTCCCCGGAAACGGGCAGGCGCAGATCCTGTACTACGTGTCCCTGCGGGTTCCCCAACTCATCGCCCGGTTCCTGCCCTATTCGGTATTGCTGGCGACCATCATTTCGCTCGCAACAATGAACCAGAACAGCGAAGTGGTGGCGATGAAGGCTGCAGGCATGTCGGCCCATCAGGTGCTCGCTCCCCTGCTGCTGACCGCTGCGCTCGTATCCGTGGTCAGCTTCGGCTTTAACGAACGCGTGGTTACGCGGGCCAATGCAGCCTTTAACGCATGGCAGAGCAACGCTTATAGTCCCGTGCCAATTGCCAGCAACACCCGCAACAATGTCTATGTCAGTGACGGACCAAACATCCTTGCTGCGGATCAAGTGACCGGGTCGGGCGCGAAAACAAAAATGACCGGCGTGACCTGGTACCAGCGCGATAATCAGGGGCTGCTGACCGAGCAGATACGGGGGCGCAGCGCGACTTATGCCGCGCCTGGATGGCGGCTTAGCGAAGTCTCCAGCTTTGACGTGCAAAGCGCCGAAACCACCGCAGCCGCCAGCCTGATCATTGCTCCGGACCTGACCCCTGACCAGGTCGATCTGGGCAAGGTTGACCCCGACTCGCAGAATTTCATCCAGCTGTTCTATACCATCCGCGATCTGGAGGCGGCCGGGCGGCGGACCAGCGAATTATGGACCAAATGGTGGCACCGCTTGTCCGGCCCGCTGTCAGCCTTCCTGATGCCGCTGTTGGGGGCAATTGCCGCTTTCGGGTTGGCGCGCTCGGGCCAGCTATTTGTGCGGGCGGTAATCGGGATGGGCCTTGGCTTTGCTTATTTCGTGGTCGACAATGCAGCCTTGGCCATGGGCAATTTCGGCGGCTACCCCCCCTTCCTTGCTGCGTGGGGGCCGTTCCTGTTGTTCCTGTTGATCGGCGAGACGGTCCTCATCCGGACCGAAGAATAAGGGAAATTTTCGATCAAGAACTACGGATGGTGCTGCGCGCAAGGCGCCTTATCAGCGGGATCAGTCCCGCGTGGTTGGCACCCTCATAGGTTGAACCTGCACCCAATTGACTGGCCAGCCGCCGGTGGGCTTCGGGCAAGGCGTGATAGGGCATACTCGGCATCAGGTGATGCAAAGCGTGATACCGCAGGCCAACCGGCGCCCAGATTTCCGCCAGCAGCCCCGGCGGCGGAACATTGACCGAATCGAGGAATTGCGCGGTTACCGTCATCGGCTCCCCTTCGTTTTCCCATAGATGCGCTACCAATGTGCGGACTTGATTGAGCACAGCAGTAAGTGAAAACACCGCCAGCGCAATCATTAGCGGACGCCAGCCAATGAAGAAGACGCTCGTCAGCAGAATGATCGCCCAGACAGATGCACCAAACTCTTGCAACAAGAATCGGCGGCGCAAATCATCGTCAGGTGCCCGGCGGCGAAACTCGGGATTGATCGCCAGCGCAGAGCCGCGTTCCCACACCAGTTTGCGCAGCGGCGGAAAAATCACACTCAGCGGTGTGAGGACCGCGCAGCGCAGCAACAAGGCAGGCGGCGCAAGTAGTGAGATCAGGATAAAGGCAGGCAAGGACCAAGGCTTCATCAATGCCAGAGGCAGATATTCAGGATCATCAGCGGTGCCATAGCGGGTGCGCGCGTGATGAATGGTATGCACCCCTTCATACATGAAGGATGGCATCAGCATAGGGATCCCGACCAACACATTCCACGCGGTGCGAAAGCCGGGCAAGGCGCTGCGATGGATATGGGACAATTCGTGAATGAACAACAGCGCGCGGTACAGTGCCAGAGCGGCAATAATGCCAAGCGCGACCGCCAACCCGTTGCTGCGTACCACAATCGCCCCGGCCAGCGCGCTGTAACCAACACCTGCTGAAAGCAGCATATCGGGCCAATAGACGCGCGGATTTGCCACCCCGATATCCTTGGTCAGATCGCGGGCGGCGCGCATCATCGCCATATCATCTGCGATCGGCTGGCGTTCAGCCGGTTGGCCTTGCTGCCGCGCTAGCGCTGCTGCCGGGTCTGAAATGGGGTGCGCCGTCATGATCTGGTCCGTATATCGAATTAAGATTGCCTCTGCCAGCAACCGTGGCGGCAAAAACGCATTAGTGCAATAAGTGGGAAGATGGCCTTTTGCAGCCGCTTGACAAGGGCCAGTCAGCGCATGACAGGCGGGATTGAGCCGAACGGGAAACGCATAGTGTCAGACAGCCAAATCACAATCACCCCGATTTCTGACAGGAAAGGACGTAAGGCCTTTGTCGATCTGGGGCGGAAATTCTCTGCGTCAGTGCCACATTTTGTGCCGCAATTGCGCAGCGAACAGCTGGAACTGATCGATCCGGTCAAAAACCCGTTTTTCGACCATGCTCGGGTTCAGCTTTATATTGCATACCGCGGCGGCGTGCCGGTTGGGCGCATTTCCGCCCATATTGACGAGCTTGCGCTGACCATACCGGAAGATCAGGGCATGGGTCCGGGAACAGGTATGTTCGGCTATTATGACGCTGCCGATCAAGCGATCGGCGATGCCTTGCTTGCCGCCGCCGAAGACTGGTTGCGCGGACAGGGCATGACCAAGGTCCTTGGGCCCATTTCAATGTCAATCTGGGAGGAGCCAGGTCTGCTGGTGCGCGGTCACGATCATTCCCCAACGCTGATGATGGGGCATCACCCGGCGCATTATCAGGCGTGGATTGAGGCTGCAGGCTACACACCTGCCAAGTCACTGCTGACCTATGAACTGGCAATTGACCGAGATTTTCCTCCGCTCGTGCAACGAATTGTCCAATCTGGTGAACGCAATCAGCGGATCACTATTCGCTCGGTCGACAAGAGCAAATTTGAGCAGGAAGTGCGGATCATCTTGCATATTCTTAACGATGCCTGGTCGCACAATTGGGGTTTCGTGCCGTTCACCGAACGCGAAATTTCCTATGCTGCCAGGAAAATGCTTCCGCTGGTGCACCCTGAACTGGTCCGGATCGCAGAACTTGATGGGCGGCCAGTTGCCTTCATGATCACCTTTCCTGACATCAATGAACCCTTGGCTCAGACTGGCGGAAAGCTGTTTCCGCTGGGATGGTTCAAGCTGCTACGCTGGATCCGCAGGCCCAACGGCAAGAACATGCGGGTCCCGCTGATGGGTGTGCTGAAGGAATTTCAGAACTCGCGCCTTGCCAGTCAGTTCGCTTTCATGATGATCGAGTTCATCCGGCGCGATGCAATCACAAAATTTGGGGCCAGCCGCGGGGAGATCGGCTGGATCCTTGATGACAACCAGGGAATGGTGGCGATTGCGCATACCATTGGCAGCACCATCAACCGCGAATATCTGATCTACACCAAGCCACTTTGACAGATATCGAGCAGTGGTCGGAAGGCGCTGGTTGTGGCTCATGCGCAACTATGGCGCAAAACCGTTCCAACGCGGGAACTTTTGGCACAGCTGGGCCATTCGATCTGTGAGAGGTTCGCGGGTGAATCGCTCGCGGAGACGGATTTCAATGGCGAAGGCCGACAAGACTGTGCAATCGAAGGCGCCACCCGGCTTCCAGCGTATTCTGGTGGTCGAAGATGACGTAATCCTGGCCATGTCAATTGAACAGACCTTGTTGGATGCAGGTGCAGGCGAAGTGATCCTGTGCCGGTCGAGCGATGAAGCGCTTGCATCGCTGCGCAAGACGCGTCCTGACGCTATAGTCCTCGATGTCCATTTGGCTGACCGAAATGATGGCTGGGCGATTGCTGAACTGGTGACCGATGTCGGGCCACGTCCGCCACGGATCGTTTTTTCGACTGGCGCGCCGCAGGATATACCGCGAGCGATCGCCCGACTCGGCCCAATTCTTGAAAAGCCTTATGACCCGGTCGATCTGATCGAAGCCATCCGAGGTCCCAAACGCATCGGATTGTTGTCTCGCTTACGCAAGACTGCAAGCTGAATTTCAGATATCGCCGGGATGCCTTGAAGTCCGGCAAAAAAAGGGCCCCGCAGCTCTCTTGGAGTGGGGGCCCTCTGGGATCTTGTCACTCACCGCTTGGACGGGAGGGGGGTCTCGGTGGGTGACATGAGAAGAATGCACGGTTTGAGAAGTGGTTCCCGGCTATATCAAAAAAGCTCGCGAAATCATTTTTCAGTCTATAAATCAATATTCTATCTGAATGAATTTACGTACCACAAACCGCCGCCGATCACTTCTTGGGTGGCCGTCAAACCGAATTGACGATAGGCCGGAACCATCAAACCGGGGCTTCGTTGAAGCATTAGCTATAACGGGGCATATCAAGGGAAGGTCACCGATGTCTTTGGGCGAACAGGTCTCTGCAAATTTGCCATATTTGCGCCGCTATGCGCGCGCGCTAACAGGCTCGCAAGCAACGGGCGATGCCTTTGTACGGGCCACCTTGGAAGCGGTTCTGGCTGATGAAGCCTTGAAAGCATCGCTGTCTGAAGGCCGCGTACAGCTTTACCGTGCCTTCAATTCAGTATGGTCCAGCGCTTATCTTGAAGTTACCGAACCGGTTGGCGCAAGTTCCGCCCATGAGGCGGCGGCGCATGACCGGCTCAGGACCATCACACCGCTTAACCGTCAGGCGCTGCTTTTGACCAGTCTGGAGGATTTCAGCCTCGAACAAACTGGTGAGATCATGGATCTCGATCGCTCTGCTGTCGAACAACTGGTTGCAGAAGCTGTGGCCGAGATTGACCGCGAAACAGCCACCAGCGTATTGATTATCGAGGACGAGCCGCTCATTTCAATGCAACTGGAAGACCTTGTCTCCGGACTTGGCCACCAAATCTGCGGCACTGCGGCAACGCGTACCCAAGCACAGGAAGTGGTTGCCCAAGGCCAGCCAGGACTGGTGTTGGCCGATATTCAACTGGCTGATGGGTCTTCCGGCCTCGATGCAGTTGATGATATTCTGGCGCTGGGCAGCGTCCCTGTAATCTTTATCACGGCTTATCCGGAAAGACTGCTCACCGGCAATCGGCCTGAGCCAACCTATCTGGTGACGAAGCCATTTCAGGAAGCAACGGTCAAAGCGGCCATCAGCCAGGCACTGTTCTTTGGATCAAGCCGCCCGCTGACCTAACAGCAGCCTCTAACTTCCGGCCCGCATGGCAAAATCACTCGGCTTGCGGATCGGCACGGTGATAACGCATCGCACCCCTTCAGGCGCAAAATCCAGTTCAACTTGGTTGCGCAGTTCATGCGCCACAATTTTTTCGATCAGATCAGTGCCGAACCCGCGTTTGCGCTCAATCGGGACCGAAGGGCCGTTGGCTTCTTGCCAGATGATCTGCGCCTGACTGCCGGCAAGCGTCCAGCGGGCTGATACTTCCCCGCCTGCGGCGCTCAGCGCGCCATATTTGGCAGCATTGGTTGCCAGCTCATGAATTGCCAGGCCCAGCGAAAGCGCATCATTGGGGGCCAGCTCAACATCTGGCCCCTGAAGCGTCACCACGCGATCTGTTCCATGCGTATAAGGAGCGACCTCTGCTTCGATCACTGACCTAACCGCGACCGTTCCCCAATCGGACTGGGTCAGCAAATCATGCGTTGCGGACAATGCCCGAATGCGGCCATCGATCCCTTCTGCAAACTCTTCAAGCGAGGTCGCCCGGCGGCGGGTCAGCGCGATCATCGACAAGACATTGGCGAGCGTGTTCTTGACTCGGTGGTTGAGCTCGCGGGTCAGCGAATCGCGAATCGAATTCTGCTCCTGTAACCATTCAAGAGCCGCCTTGTCCTCGCTCGCCTGATACGCCATCAACCGGGCAACCAGCATCAATAGGCTGGCGACCAACATACCGAATATGAGTGTCGCCATGGACAGGTCCGAAAGCGAATCGCTTTTCGCGGATTCGATCTGCAAGGTCATCTGCCGGTTGGCAATCTGCACCGGCTCGGTCACGGTAATACCAGTCGCATGAGCTGGCGCGCGGGCCGCCATCAGCCGATCCGGCGCTACAGGTCCGTCGTACAGCCTGATCCCGCTGTCTTCGCCCGATTCCAGCTTGAGCGCGGAATCGAGAAAGACCTGGGCGTTGAATGGACTGTAAATGAACCCCTTGAGGTCGTGACTGCCTGACCCACTCTTGAATACTGGCATGTAAATGAGAAATCCGGGGCTGCTACGCTGCCCCTCTTGCAGCAGCACGATTTTACCGCTGGCAGTCGGCCGAACGGTACGCTCTGCCTCGTCCATTGCCGCGCGCCTGACCGGTTCGGACGCCATATTATAGCCAATTGCAAGGCGGTTGCGCTGCGAATCCGGTTTCAGATAAGTGACCGGAATAACCCATTTATGCTGCCCGTCGATTGATGGCGTAACCGGCCCGTGGCGCCGCTCAAAGTCCTTTATCTGAGCAGGTTTGACCGCCTCTGCCCAGCCCACACCGTCTGCTCCGCGATAATCCTGATCAAGCTTTAGCTCGCGCACAAACCGCCCAAACAGCCCCGGTTCGACAGTATCGACCGTGGCAAACAGCGCTGCGCCTGCGCGAAGATAGGCCGAACTGGTGCTGCCGCGCCGCTCAAGCGCAGAAGACACTGCCTGCGCGGTTTCATGCAAGCGGGCGCGATCACGCTGATCCTCACCCCGCTCAATCGCATAGACAGCCAAAGCGGTGACAGATGCAACGAGCACGAAGATGCCAAAAGGTACCACGCGCGGATAGCGCACGAGCCATTCGCGGACGTTCCTTTTTCGATACTCCGCAGCTTGCACGGAAATTGTCACCCTCCTGCAGCTTGGGCAAAACGCCGCTGCCTTGCGTGTGTAACGGGGAACCAAAGAAAAGCCGCTTCGTTCCATCAAGCGTGTCAATTCACGATTGTTTGCCGCGCCTGCTTGGCGCTTGCCTTATGGGGGTGTAAAGCAGCTTAATGAATTCGGAAAAGAAGGCCGGGGCCGCAAAAACTGGAATAGTGCGCAAGTCTGGCACCACGCGCGACCAGCCAGTCGGCCAGTCAAACGAGCAGTCAGAGCGGCAGCCCGACTGGGCGAATGGGCTGAAGCAGCTTTATAATTCGGTAGTCGAAGAACCAATCCCTGACAGTTTCAAGGACCTGCTGGCCAAACTGGACAGCCAGTCCTGATGCCTGAATATGAGCGCACAGCCGCGCAAAAGGCAGACTTCAAGCGCGAATTGACCGAGGTGCTGCCGCATTTGCGGGCTTTTGCCCGCGGCCTGTGCGGGCGCCCGGATATGGCGGATGATCTGGTGCAGGAAACCATGATGAAAGCATGGGCCGCGCAAGACCGGTTCGAGCCAGGAACATCCATGCGCGCCTGGACGTTTGTAATTCTGCGCAATGCCTATCTTACCGATATGCGCCGCAACCGTTTTCGCGGGGAATATGATGAGAATGTCGCCGAACGGATTTTGACTGCTCCGGCAAGCCAGGAAGAGCCGATTCACCTTGCCGACATGCACCGCGCACTGTTGACGCTACCGCCCGAACGGCGCGAAGCTCTATTGCTGGTGGGTGCAGGCGGCTTCTCCTACGAAGAGGCAGCAAATATTTGTGGCTGCGCGGTCGGGACAATCAAGAGCCGGGTCGGGAGAGCGCGCGCTGCGCTGAGCGCCATGCTCGAGAATGGCGATATTCCCCAACGCTCTCTCGAAGATGCCCGGGCTCATCGCGCAATTCTGGAAGAATTGGACACAGTCGCTGCAGGTAATGGGATTGCGGCCAAAACCTGACATAAGCACGGCGCATACTGAAATCTGTCCCACGATTTTACTAAGCAGCAACTTGCCCGATCTTGCCGGTAAGCGCACAGATGGTGTCCATGACCACTCCCGAAACTCAAGCTGAACAGGGGCAGGATGAGCCTGCTATGCCGGTCGGCCCGGAAGCAACTGCGACGCGCCGCCGCAAGGCCTTTGCCGAACAGGAATTGCGGCTCATTTCCGCTCTGGTCCTGATCCTGGGTGCAGGACTGTTTTTTGCTCTCCCCTTTGTCTTGTCGATCGGTTCGGTCGTCTTCCTGCCAGTGGTGACAGCGCTGGTCATGACAATCATGCTAAGCCCGCTGGCCGACAAACTGGCTGCCTGGGGCCTGCCCAACACCTTGGCTTCTTTGATTGCGCTGCTGACCTTTGTGGCGATCTTGCTGCTTGCGCTGTTGCTGATCCTGCAACCAGCTGTTGACCTGTTCGACCGGGTACCAGCCATGGCCGAAAAGGTGGCGCAGCGTTTTTCCGAATTTCAGAGTGAATATTCGTGGTTTACCCTGACGGCAGAGCGGCTAGCCATGCTGACGGGCCAGACCACGGGGCGCGAAGTGGTGCTTGCCAGCCCCTCTGTCATCCAGCAGCTGGCTTTTGCCACGCCAAGTGTGGTGCTCGAAACATTGCTGACTTTGCTGATGACTTTCTTCATGATTGAATCGCGCGTGCGGATGCGGCGGCATCTGCTGCTCGACCGGGTATCATTCGGCACCAGCATCAAGGCGGCGCGCGTGGTACGCGAAATGCAGGACCGGGTCGCGGCCTATATTTTCACCGTCGCTCTCATCAATGGATGTATTGGCGTAATTGTAACTTTGGGGGCATGGGCGCTGGGTGTGCAGGCTCCGGTCATGTGGGGCGGACTGGCCGCCTTGCTCAACTTCATTCCCTATATCGGCCCGCTGCTGATGACTGCCATTCTGGCGCTGTTCGGCATCGGCACGGCGGAAACCGCATTCCTTGGGATCATCCCGGCGGTTGCCTATCTTGGGCTGCATGCGGTCGAATCTAACCTGATTACCCCGTCCATCCTGGGTGCGCGCTTCACCATGAACCCGGTGCTGATCCTGATCGCACTGAGTTATTTTTCATGGGTCTGGGGTGTATTCGGGGCGCTGCTTTCCGTCCCGATCCTGCTTATGCTGACAGCCGTGTTCGACCACGTCGGCAAACCCAATCTGGTTGGGTTTGTATTTGGTGAACCGCTGTTTCCTGCCAATGCTTTTGAGCTGGATGAGGATGAACCTGCATCCGGCCTGCCACAGGCTGCCTGACCGGGCAGGCGACGATCGGACAACAAACGGCCCGCGCTGCGACAAGGCAGCGCGGGCCGTTTTTATGTCAGGCTCTTGACCGCAGTCAGCCAGGATATTGCCAGGTCGTGCCGCGCGCCAGATTGTCCGATGCAAAGGCCCAATCGAGCTTCTGGTTGATCACTGCGTCAAGATAGGAAGGGCGCTTGTTCTGGTGGTCCAGGTAATACGCGTGTTCCCACAGATCGATCACCAGCAGCGGGTTGAAAGCACTGTCGGCCAGCGTATCACCGTCGTGCGTTTCCTCGATCGAGAGCTTGCCGTCCTTTTCCGCAAGCCACACCCAGCCGCTGGCGAAATGCCCTGCGCCCTTTTCGGAAAGCTTGACCTTAAGGTCGTCAACCGAACCATAAGCTGCTTCGATCATCGCCACCAGTTCACCTGAAGGCGCAGTGGTTTCGGAAGCCATGGAATGCCAGTAGAAACCATGATTGTATGACTGTGCAGCATTGTTGAACAGGCCGGCATTGGTGCCGCGCGCTGCAGCGATTACGTCTTCCAGCGATGCAGTGGCATGGTCAGTGCCCTCAATCGCAGCATTGGTCTTGTCGATATAGGCCTGATGATGCTTGCCGTGGTGAAACGACAGAGTCGCGGCCGAAATCGCCGGAGCCAATGCGGTATCAGCATAAGGAAGCGGGGTGAGTTTGAAAGCCATGATTACTCCATTCAGTCAGCTTGAAAATGAATCGATACATGAATGCAACGTCTGTGCGCCGATATGGTTGCAATCACGCGTCTAGTCACGCGTAGACTGATCGACTGCAGCAGTTACTGCAACATTCATCGTCACATTCGCCACTGTTCGCATGATGTCCGGCAACATTTCAACCGCCACCAGCAAAGCCAGCGGTTCAACGGGAACGCCCATGGCAATCGCAATCGGACCGATTGATATCACAAAACTGATTGAGCCAGGCAAACTGACCGATCCGACACTGATTATGAAGGCCACAGCAATCCCCGCAATCATGACTGATGGTGTGATCGCAACTCCGGCCAGTGTAGCGATGTAAATAACCACAGCCAGGTTCATCGCCGGACTGGTCGCGCGGAAGATTGCGACGGCCAGCGGCAAAACGAAATCGGCTGTCCGCTCGCGAATGCCCAACGCATTGGCGCTGCCGAGCATGGCAGGAAGGCTGGCGAGCGAGGACTGGGTGGAAATGGCAACCGCCTGTGACGGGATCATCGCCTTGGCAAAGCGCAGCGGGCTGATCCTGCCGCCCACGAAGGCCAGCGCATATGCGCCGACTAGCACAAATGATCCCATCGTCGCGACTGTCAGAATATAATGCCCCAGCGTAACAAAGGCCCCGCCCCCGCTGCGCGCGGCAACGCCCAACGCCAGAGCGAACACCCCGACCGGGGCAATCCACAAGACCCAGCCGATGATGATCAGCATCGTGTTGGCCATCGCCCGGAAGAAATCCAGCAATACGTCTCGCTGCGCTACCGGAATCCGGGCCATCGCCAAGGCAAACAGCGCGAAGAAAATAGTCAGCGGCAACATGGCCGTCTGGGCTGCCGCTTCGATGACATTGGGCGCAATCAGCGACGTAATGAAATCCCCTATTAAGGGAACCGTCTGCACTTTGACGCCGCCGGTATGCAATATTCCGGAAGCCGCTGCGGGAATTGGAAAGATACGCAGCAGGATCGGCATGGCAAGCGCTGTAACCGTACCGCTGGCAAGCAACACGCCGAACATCCACAGGAGCATCTGCCGGGCCGCCTTGCCCGCGCGCGCCGCCTGCGCCATTTTGGTGATGCCAAGAATTAACAGGGCAGCGACCAGGGGAATGATCGTCATCTGCAATCCGCGCAGCCACAAGGCCCCAAGCGGCTGCGTGATTGCCAGAGCCGAATCCAGCGCTGGTCGGCCCGCCAACAGCAAACCGCAGGTTAGCCCCCCAACCAGCCCGGCAAAAGTCCACCAGACCGGCAAACGTATGCTGACCAGGTCTCCCGAATCGGCGGGTGGCCCTTCCTCGTGCGGAGTGTGCTGATCTGACAAATCAAAAGGTCCCCTTTCCTTTGCGTCCTTAACACGCCAGAAGTCCGTGGCAATGACTGGCCACGGCCAGGAAGAGGTTTGAAGTGAGGCAGTGAATGGGACGCAGGTTTTTTGGCACCGACGGAATTCGTGGGCGCACCAACACAGGTGTGATGACTGCTGCAACCGCGATGCGCGTCGGTCAGGCAGCCGGACGGCATTTTTTGCGCGGCGATCACAAACACCGGGTAGTGATTGGCAAAGACACCCGCTTGTCTGGATATATGATGGAAAGCGCGCTGGTTGCAGGCTTCACCAGTGTCGGCATGGATGTCATCATGACCGGGCCGCTGCCGACCCCGGCCATCGCTCTGTTGACGCGCGAAATGCGCGCGGATCTGGGTGTCATGATCTCCGCCAGTCACAATCTTTTTGAGGATAATGGAATTAAACTATTCGGACCCGATGGCTTCAAACTCTCCGATGCCGATGAACTGGAAATTGAGCAGGCGATCGAGACCGATCAGCAGCTCGCCGCATCTGCAGACATCGGCCGGGCGCGCCGGATTGACGATGCCCGGGGCCGCTATATTCATGCGATCAAGCAATCCGTGCCAAGCGAGGTGCGCTTTGACGGGCTTAAGGTCGTGATTGATTGCGCCCATGGCTCTGCCTATGAGGTCGCTCCTTCTGCCATTTGGGAATTGGGAGCCAAAATCGTCACCCTAGGCGTCAGTCCGAATGGCAAGAATATCAATGACGGGGTCGGCTCGACAGCGCTTGATGCAGTGAAGGCAGCCGTAGTGGAGCATGGTGCAGATATCGGACTGGCGCTGGACGGTGATGCTGATCGCCTGATTGTGGTCGACGAGACTGGCAGGACTGTCGATGGGGATCAGCTTATGGCGCTGATTGCCACTCAGCTTGCCAGCGCTGGACAGTTAACCGGGGGCGGAATTGTGGCAACGGTAATGTCAAACCTAGGGCTGGAGCGTTATCTCGCCGCACAAGGATTGAATTTGCAACGCAGCAAGGTGGGTGACCGCTACGTCCTCGAAAAAATGCGCAGCGGCGGTTTCAATGTCGGCGGCGAGCAATCGGGCCACATGATCCTGCTTGATCATGCGACCACTGGCGATGGAACCATTGCAGCTCTGCAAGTACTCGCCGCTTTGGTACAATCGGGCAAGAAGGCGAGCGCGTTGCTGCATCTGTTCGATCCGGTTCCGCAATTGCTCAAGAATGTTCGTTATGCAGGCGCATCTCCGCTTGATAGTGACACTGTCAAAGCCGTGATTGCTGCGGCCGAGGCCGAACTGGACGGCAAGGGCCGGCTCGTCATTCGTGCATCGGGCACCGAACCGCTGATCCGAGTGATGGCAGAAGGTGATGACAGCGCGCAGATCGAAGCAGTCGTGGACCGCATTTGCGATGCGGTTAGGCACGCCGCCTGATGCTGGAAATGCGCCCCGATTGCGAACGCTGCGGCGCTGACTTGCCAGGCCAGTCACCCGGCGCGTTCATCTGCAGCTTTGAATGCACTTTCTGCGCGCTTTGTGCAGAAGAACTGGACGATGTCTGCCCAAATTGCGGCGGCGAATTAATGGACCGGCCAACCCGCAGTGCTGCTATGCTCGCCAAAATCCCCGCAACGACTACTCGGAAAATCTCCGGATGACCTCAGTTCCCCCGCGGATTCTGGTCATTGCCGGATCGGATAGTTCGGGCGGCGCGGGGATTCAGGCGGACATCAAGACCATCACTATGCTCGGCGGCTATGCGATGACGGCGATTACTGCCGTTACGGCCCAAAATACGCTGGGCCTGCTGGCAGTAGAAACACTCACGCCTGATCTGGTCACCGCACAGATAGACGCATGCCTGTCCGATATCGGCGCCGATGCGATCAAGATTGGCATGCTTGGTTCGCCTGACACCGCGTTCGCAGTGGCCGACCTGCTTGAAGGGCTGAACATACCCATCGTGTTTGATCCAGTCATGGTCGCAACCAGCGGTTCAGTGCTGGCAAATGAAGCCACCATCGCCGCCTTTGAGCGGCTGATGGCACTGGCCAGTTTGACCACGCCCAATCTGCCAGAATTGGCTGCGCTGGGCGGCAAGGACACATTGCGAGGCCTGACCCGGAACCTTCTGATCAAGGGCGGCCACAGCGAAGGGCCGAGCATCGAGAACCTGCTGATCGAAGGGGAGCGGGAAACAATATTCCGATCGAAGCGGCAGAATACGCGGCACACACATGGCACCGGCTGCACGCTCGCCAGTGCGATTGCAACCGGGCTGGGGTCAGGCCTGCCATTGGCAGAAGCGACCCAGCGCGCGATCAGCTTTGTCGAAGCGGCACTATCACATGCGCCTAGTTTTGGATCGGGCAGCGGTCCGCTGGGCCATCAGGCCACTCGCCTCACCGACTAACGATCCAGATCGTAAAAATTGGCAATATGCGCCCAGGCATCCGCTGCGCATTCGCACCACTTGAACAACTTCAAGTCATCGTGATTGATCGTGCCCTCATCGGCCAGCGCTTCAAAGTCGATAACTCTACTCCAGAAATCCTTACCGAACAGCAGGATCGGAATTGGCTTCATCTTGCCGGTCTGAATCAAGGTGAGCAGTTCGAAGAATTCATCGAAAGTTCCAAAGCCGCCCGGGAAAACCGCGACTGCGCGGGCGCGCAGCAGGAAATGCATTTTGCGCAGCGCAAAATAATGAAAGTTGAGCGACAGATACGGTGTAACATAAGCGTTGGGTGCCTGCTCATGCGGCAGTATGATATTGAGACCGATCGATTCGGCCCCGGCATCGCTCGCTCCCCGGTTGGCCGCTTCCATGATTGACGGCCCACCACCCGAACAGATCACGAATTGCCGTTTGCCATCCTCGACAATCGACTTCTCGCTCACCATCCGGGCCAGATCATAGGCTATCTGATAATATTTCGCCTTGGCCGCCAGCCGCTCGGCCACTGCTTGCTTGTCGCCCTTGGCTGCAGCAACAAACTCGGTCGCCCTTTCAGGTGATGGGATGCGGGCAGAGCCATACATTACCAGAGTCGAGCCGACCCCGGCTTCATCGAGCAACATTTCCGGCTTGAGCAGTTCCAGCTGGAAACGCACCGGGCGCAATTCCTCACGCAGCAGGAACTCGCGGTCCTGAAATGCCAGCCGATAAGCAGGATGCTGTGTCTGCGGGGTGCTTTGCGGTGTTGTTTTGGAAAATTCTGCTTCTTTTTCAGCAGGATAGAACTTTCGCGAACCAAGGCCGCGATCGGGATCTTTTTCACTCATTACCTGCTGGTAAGAGCCGCAATCGCGCTCGGCAAGAAGGTTTTGTTGAAAGCGCCTGGATGCCCCGCGAGGATTCGAACCTCGATTGACGGAGTCAGAGTCCGTAGTCTTACCATTAGACGACAGGGCATCATTGCATGCGCCGAGCGGGCGTGCATCTAGGTTTGCTTTGCCGCCCCGTCAAGGTTGCTGTGGTCTGCCCGATGAATCGTCAACGCGGGATTGGCTTGCCTGCATCGCAGCCGCCCGCTACCATAATTTTCAAGTCCTTGCGGCGTCTCCGCAAGAGGAAAAGAAAGTAAGGCCATGGCGGATTATTCTCCGCCGGACAGTAACAAAAGGGCTGGTATAAAAGGGGTTAAAAGGTCCGGTAAAGTAGCAGACTTTCGCTACAAATCTCCCCCGCCGCCCACACGCAACAATCGTTCCAGCGCCGCTGGCGCTGCGGCAGGTGCACCGCGCCGTCAAGCCTATGCGGCCCTGGACCTGGGCACCAATAATTGCCGTTTGCTGATTGCCCGACCATCAGGCGAAAATTTCACCGTGATCGATGCCTTCAGCCGCGTGGTAAAGCTGGGGGAAGGTCTGGCGAAAAGCGGACGGCTGAGCGATTTGGCAATGGACCGTGCACTGGGCGCGCTGCATATTTGCGCGGACAAACTTCGCCGCCGCAATGTCCATCTGGCCCGCTCGGTCGCCACCGAAGCCTGTCGGCGAGCCGACAACGGCGCGGAATTTATCGAACGCGTACGCCGTGAAACCGGAATTGCGCTGGATATCATCACGGCCGAGGAAGAAGCACGGCTGGCCGTCTTGGGGTGCCATATCTTGCTCGAAGGGGGCGAAGGCCCAGCGGTGATTTTCGATATTGGCGGCGGTTCAACCGAACTTATCCTGATCGAGCCATGCGGCGAAGGCGGATCAAAAGTGCCGCGGATCCTTGACTGGCAAAGCGTGCCCTGGGGGGTGGTCTCGCTGACTGATTCGGTCACGCGAGCGGAAAATGACCCGGGACAGCGCCAGCGCCGCTATCAGGAGATGCGCCGCCTTGTGAGCAAGAGTTTTGCCGATTTCGCGCGCCGAATTGGGCCAACAGCGAGAAACTCTGCGAATATTCGCCTGCTGGGCACCAGCGGCACTGTCACCACTCTGGCCAGCCTGCATCTGGAATTGCCGCAATATGACCGGCGCGCAGTTGATGGCTTGATCGTTCCTTCTGCTGCCATGCGCGCGATCAGCAGGCGGCTGTCGCTTATGTCGCCGGATGAACGCAAGACCCTGCCGTGCATCGGGCCGGACCGCGCCGATCTGGTTGTGTCCGGCTGCGCCATTCTGGAAGCGATCCTCGACATCTGGCCAGCCGGCCGGTTGGGCGTCGCCGACCGCGGCATTCGTGAAGGGATCTTGCGCAGTCTGATCGCGGCCGATGAAGAAAGCGAAAGAAGCCGGTCCGCGATTCAGTCGGGGAGAGGGGTTTCAGCATGACCCGGTCAGGAAAGGACCTTGGCAAGCGTGTCCGGACAGCGCGCGGGCGAACCGCATCAAGCGTACGGTGGCTGGAACGGCAATTGAACGATCCCTATGTCAAGCAGGCCAAAACTGACGGATATCGCAGCCGCGCAGCGTATAAGCTGATCGAACTGGATGAAAAATTCGGCCTGCTAAAAGGGGCAAAACGCGTGGTTGATCTGGGCATTGCGCCAGGCGGGTGGAGCCAGGTTGTGCGTAATATCTGCCCCAAGGCCGCTGTTGTCGGCATTGATTTGCTGCCGGTCGATCCGCTCGAGGGCGTAACCATTTTCGAGATGGATTTCATGGCCGATGCAGCCCCGGCCACTTTGCAGCAAGCGCTTAATGGGCCGCCCGATTTGGTGCTGTCGGATATGGCGGCCAATACGGTGGGCCATAAGCAGACCGACCATCTGCGCACCATGGGCTTGGTTGAAGCAGGCGCCTGGTTTGCCGTTGAGAATCTTGCACCGGGCGGCACCTTTGTTGCCAAGGTTCTGGCCGGCGGGACTGACACGGAATTGCTGAGCTTGCTGAAACGGCATTTCACGACGGTCAAACATGCAAAGCCGCCCGCCAGCCGCAAAGGGTCATCCGAATGGTATGTAGTAGCGCAAGGTTTCAAGGGCAGCGCGGTACAACCGTAGAACGCAAATGAAACGGGGTCTCGCTCACGCCAGACCCCGCCAAAATTCCTTAAATATTTGAGATAATTACTTTGCCGGAGCCGCCGCGCTGGCCCCGTCGGTGGGTGCTGCGCCAGTGGGTGCTGCGCCAGCTGGCGAAGCATCGCTCGCCGCTGCAGTTGGCTCAGGCGCAGGCAATGCCGGCCCGCCGCCATTTTCGCGCAAATACAAAATCACATCCGCGCGGTCCTTGGGACTGCTCAAGCCCGCAAAGCTCATCTTGGTACCGCTCGCAAAGGCACGCGGGCTTGTCAGCCAGGCGTTCAGATTATCGTAAGTCCATTCCCCGCCATGGCCTGAAAGCGCGGAAGAGAAGGCAAATCCGCCGCGGCCCTTGGCGATCTCGTCACCTACGACATGCCAGAGGTTAGGACCAATTCCATTGGGCCCACCCTGAGTGATAGTATGGCAGGCCATGCATTTGGCAAAAATCTTCTCTCCGGTGGCCGCATCGCCAGTCGCCAGCAAGGTGGCGAGCGATGGCCCGGCTTCCTTCGCAGCGCCGACTTCTGCAGCCTTGACCAGGTATCCGCCTTCTTCCGGCAATTCAGGCCGGTCGGCTTCGTAATAATGCGTGCTCACGATCGAAAGACCGAGGCCCACAATACCTGCAAAAAGCAACCAACCCGCAGTAGTGTTAAAACGATCGTCCATACTTTGAAATTCCGGCAAACTGGCAAGTGAATGGTTCGCGCGTGGCTTTAGGGGCAGGCAGGCCAGACTGCAAGCGCGGCGATAATACCATGCACACACAGACGTTGATCGGCGATGACGCCGCCATACACACGTTTCAAGATTGCCGCACGGCCAACACCGGTTTAGGCGATGCTGATGATGCAAAGTTTCCCCCAGCCCGCCGTGGCCATGGTCCGCCAGATGCAAGCCGCTGCCGCGGCCAATCCTGCGCAAGCGATTGCCTTTCAGGGGTCGCCCGGCGCCAATTCGCACCGCGCCGCGACCGAGGCCTTGCCCGAATGGCTGCCACTGCCGTGTTTCAGTTTCGAAGATGCACTGGACGCGGTGAAGGATGGCCGGGCCGCCAGCGCCATCATCCCGATCGAAAACAGCCAGAATGGCCGCGTTGCCGACATTCACTTTCTGCTACCCGAAAGCGGCCTTGCGATTGTGGGGGAGCATTTCATGCCGATCAGCCATGCGCTGATGGCCCTTCCGCATGAAGATGGATCGCTCGGCCCGTTCGAAGTTGCCTATAGCCACCCGCAGGCACTGGGCCAATCGCGCCATTATTTGCGAGAGCGCGGTATTGTGCCGCTAAGCCATGCTGATACCGCTGGTGCAGCAGCGTTCGTGTCGGAAAAGCGAGATCCCAATATTGCCGCGATCGCGCCAGTGCTGGCAGCAGAGCTGTACGGCCTGACTATTGCTGAGGAGCGGGTCGAAGACGCAGCGGACAATATGACCCGGTTTGTTATTCTGGCCCACGACGCGCTCGACCCGGCGGCGCTGGCAGGCGCACCAGCGATGACAACTTTCGTGTTTGAAGTGAAGAATATCCCTGCTGCGCTGTACAAGGCGATGGGCGGATTTGCCACCAACGGCGTCAATATGACCAAGCTGGAAAGTTATCAAAAGGGTGCGAGCTTTTCTGCCAGCACTTTCTATGCCGATATAATTGGTGCGCCCGGCGATCCGGCGGTTGACCGCGCGCTGGAGGAACTGGCATTTCATTCCAAGCAGCTGCGCATTCTTGGAAGTTACCGGCAGGAGCGGCGGCGAGGATAGGCATTCCAATGGCTTGCGCCCCGTCACAACCTCTGTCACGACCTGACCGGTGACGACAGGGTCGGGGTCAATCGAAGCGGGCGGAAACGCTGCGGCGCAAGGCTGGGAAGCGGTACGCGCGGATTCGTCGATCCAATATACACCGGTCAAACCGCCCCCGACGCCGCAGACACCTGGCTGGCTGAGGGATTTTCTACACTGGCTGGCGGATCTGTTTGCGCCGATTGGGCGGCTGCTTGGCCAGGCCGGGCCGTGGCTAAAATGGGTGCTGCTGGCAGCAGCAGTGCTGGCAGCATTATATCTGCTCTATCGTCTGCTGGCCCCGGTACTGGAAGCAAGACGGGTGGCCCCGGATACAACCGAGCAATGGGCGCCGGATGCTGCACAAGCGCTTGCTTTGCTGGAGGAAGCAGATCGGCTAGCCCGCGAAGGGCACTATGATGAAGCGACTCATTTGCTGCTGCAGCGCAGCGTTGGTCAAATCGCCAGCGCCCGGCCCGACTGGATTGAACCATCGTCCACGGCCCGCGAGATTGCTGTCTTGCCAGCCTTGCCCGAGGCGGCGCGCAGTGCCTTTGCAGCCATGGCACAACAAGTTGAACGCAGCCTGTTCGCTTTGCAAACGCTGGGCCAGGAGGACTGGCAAATCGCGCGTGATGCCTATGCCGACTTCGCGCTGGCGAACTTGCCGGTCAAAACTGCCGGTGATGGCGCATGACCAATCACTCGGCTGCGACCTTCAACCCGAAAGTGGTTCTCGCGCTGGTGCTGTTCGGCGCACTGGCCTTTCTTGCAGCGCTTTATTTTATCGGCAGCGGCCAGACCGGGAACGACAATGATGGCGGCGGTCATGCTGCTGGCAAAGGGCTCAACGGATATGCAGCCCTGGCGCAAATGCTCCAGCAGGATGGTTATGAGGTCAACCTGTCGCGCAGCCCTGCGGCGCTGGATGACAAAAGCCTGCTGATTCTCACCCCGCCTGTCTCCTTCGATGCCAAGCATTTGCAAGAGGTCGTATCGAAGCGCCGTTACATCGGGCCGACCCTGATCGTGCTGCCCAAATGGTACGTCACCAAAATTCCGTCCGACTGGAATGTTGAAAAGCGCAAAGGCTGGGTTGTATTAGGCGGTGCTGGCTTTCCCTTCTGGGCCAAGGATTTGCGCGGCAATTTCAAACTTGACCTGTCACTGGACAAGCTGACCGGTCCGCCGCCTGATTGGACCGGGTTGGGCCTGTCTGGCGCTTTGCCAGCGCGCACCAAAGTGATGTCCCTGTCTGCAGGATCAATCGTGACCTTGGTACATGATTCGCGGGGTCAGACGCTGGCCGGCTATCTCGATGACGGTGGTTATTACCCGGTTCTGGCCGATGCGGCCGGTGTTCCTGCAGGAAATGCGAAAAAGCTCGACACTGATTTGTGGGGCGTGACAATCGTAGCAGAACCTGACCTGCTCAATAATTACGGCATGGCTGACAAAAACCGGGCCAGGCTGGCAAGAAGGTTGATCCAGACTGCTTGTGAAGATGAAGACTTGCCGATCACTTTCGACCTGACTCAGAACGGGATTGGCCAGACGAAGAATTTGCTCACGCTGGCGGTTACACCGCCCTTTCTGGCAGCGACGCTATGCCTCATTCTGGCAATGTTCTTGGCCGGCTGGCGCGCCTTTCGCCGCTTTGGTCCTGCCGCTGCAGAAGACCGGGCGATTGCGTTCGGCAAACAGCAACTGATTGCCAACAGTGCCCAGCTGATCCAGCGAACCCGACGCCTGCATTTGCTGGCCGGGCCCTATGCGGACATGATGCACCACCGCATCGCCGCTTTGCTCGGCCTTCCGCACGGGAGCGACCAACAACTTGATGCACTGGTCCAGCGCCGCCTGACTGTCGAAGCTGGGCTGAGCCAGCAAATATCTCAATTACGCACTGCCAGATCACGCAAGGAATTGCTGCGTGCCGCCGCCGCTCTGCGCATTCTTGAAAGGAAACTTGCCCGATGAACATGACCCTCGATGACGTCCGCGCCCTCGCCCAGACGATCCGCGAGCAAGTGGCCAAGGCCATTGTCGGACAGGATGAAACGGTGGAACATTTGCTGGTTGCGATGCTCGCTCAAGGGCATGTGCTGCTGGAAGGCCCGCCGGGAACTGCCAAAACCTTTCTGGCGCAGAGCTTTTCCACCGCACTCGGACTCGACTTCGGGCGAATCCAGTTCACTCCCGATCTGTTGCCCGGCGACATTCTGGGATCCAATCTGTTTAATTTTCAGACCAGCCAATTCACGCTGACGCGGGGGCCGATTTTCTGTGATTTGCTGCTGGCTGATGAAATCAACCGCACTCCGCCCAAGACACAGGCGGCCTTGCTCCAAGCGATGCAGGAACGCTGCATAACGCTCGACGGCGAAACGCATCTGTTGCCCGATCACTTCATGGTCATTGCCACCCAAAATCCAATCGAAAATCAGGGCGTTTATCCACTGCCCGAAGCGCAGCTCGACCGGTTTCTGTTCAAACTGCTCGTGGTTTATCCAAGCGAAACGGAAGAAGCCGCGATTGTGACCCGCTTTGGCGAACGGCAAGGGCCGCCGCGCGCGGCTGACTGCGGGGTAGCGCCAGTGAGCGATGCCATACGGTTGGCCGCTGCGGCCGCTGCGATTGCCAAAGTGACCCTCGCTGCAGAAGTGGTCGATTACATTGTCCGACTGATCCGCATGACACGCATCAGTCCCGATCTATCGACTGGTGCAAGTCCGCGAGCCGCAGTGCTATTGGCAGGGGCCGCGCGTGCGCGGGCTGCGCTCGAGGGGCGCGACTATGTGATCCCGGACGATGTGAAGGCACTGGCGAGCGCGGTCTTGCGGCACAGGCTTGTTCTCAGCCCAGCCGCCGAAATCGAAGGCCGGGAAGTTGAGTCACTGGTGGCGGAAATGCTCGAAACCACCGCAGCGCCAAGATAAGGTATTGCGTTGACCTTCCCTATCGTCCCGACTGCGCGCAGCGCCTGGCTCGCGGCCCTTTCTGCGCCGCTGGCAATCGTCATTGCCGCAGCAGCGCCCGGGGCATGGGTCATAGCGCCCGCTGCCGGAGCAGCTTTGCTGGCGCTGATGCTGCTCGACGGCCTGCTGGCTGGCCACTTAGCCGAATGGCAGCTGCATGTGCGCCGCGATACCGAAGTAGGCGAGCCGCTGCAACTGGCACTGGTGGCCGATTTCGCGCGCAGTGCAGGCGGCGCAGCGCCCATGGCTGCACTAGCATTGGGGACTCAGTTGCATCGCAGCGGCAGCGCCGCCCTATCGCTCGTATTTGATGCTGAAATTTCGGCGTGGCACGGTGCAGTAACGCTTACCCCCAATCGCCGCGGGACAGCTTCGATCAGCACATTGTGGCTGCGCTGGCCCGGCCCGCTAGGCCTCGGCGCACGGCAGATCCGACGTGATCTTGACCAGGAAGTTCGCATCTGGCCCGATCTTGCGCCAGTGCGCTCGCCGGAGTTACAAAATTATCTGCGCGATGCCCAATACGGTCTGATCGCGCGGAGGATTCGCGGAGAAGGCACCCAGTTTGAAGCGCTCAGCGAATATGAGCCGGGAATGGACCGGCGCCGGATCGACTGGAAAGCCAGCGCGCGGCATGCACGGCTATATGCGCGTGAGAATGAAAGCGAGCGCAACAATCAGATCATCTTTGCCTTCGACTGCGGCCAAGCGATGTGTGAGCCGGTTGATGGCCTGCCCCGGATTGACCGGGCGGTTACAGCCATGCTGACGGCATCCTATGTTGCGCTCAAGGGCGGGGACCGCGTGGCCTTGTTCGGCTTTGCCCGTCAGCCTAACCTGTCCACTCCCTTTCTGAGCGGCAGCCGCGCTTTCCCGCACTTGCAAAGCGCTGCAGCTGGGTTGGACTATCATGCAGAGGAACCAAATTTCACGCTTGGCATGGCAACTTTGAATCAGCGTTTGCAGCGCCGATCGCTCATTATCCTGTTTACCGATTTCACTGACCCTGCCGGCGCGGAAATGATGATCGAAAGCGTTGGCCGATTGGTTGAGAAGCACCTCGTGCTGTTCGTTACGCTGGAGGACACAGATGTCAGCGCACTAACCACGGCAGAGCCGGTCAATATTGATGCGCTCGCCATGGCAGTCACGGCTGAGACATTGGCACGGCAGCGCCGCCTGGTACTACAACGCCTGCGCCAAATGGGGGTCGATATAATCGAAGCGCCTTGGGACCGGATTGGCTACCGCCTGATTGACCGCTATCTGGATATCAAGCGGTCCGGAGCAATCGGATGAAGGCACCTGTTCTTGGGAGGTTTTTCGGTCAGGCCAAGGTCGAAACGCTGCCCGATATTGCAGCGGCAGCGCTGCGATCCGATCGCTTTCGGTTGGAGCGCGAAGGCGACTGGAAGCGGCTTGAGTCAATACTTGTCAAGATGGAGCGCGGTCGGCTGCGCACCCTGCCCGATGACGATATTCTGGCGCTGCCCGCTTTGTACCGTATAGCGGCATCAAGCCTGGCGGTCGCTCGCGAAACGTCGCTCGACAAGGCGACCTTGTCGTTTCTCGAATCGCTGGTCCAACGCGCCTGGTTTCAGGTTTATGGGCCGCGCCGCGGCTTGATTGGCTGGCTCAGAGGCTTTCTTGGTGGCGGGCTGAGCCAGTCAGTTCAGCAAATCTGGCTGGATATCTGTATTGCGCTGGCCGCGATGGTTGCCGGGACGATCACCGGCTGGCTGCTGGTACGCGGTGATCAGGAATGGTATTATTCATTGGTCCCTTCGCAATTTGCCGACACCCGTGTTCCCGGTGCATCCCGCGAGGTCTTGCTGCAAAGCCTGGCAGTGGACAAGGACGCACAGGGGTTGGGAGCATTTGCCACTTATCTGTTTAGCAACAATGCCGGGGTCGCGATTATGGCCTTCGCGCTCGGCTTTGCCTTTGGTGTCCCCTCTGTGCTGCTACTGGTGCAGAATATGGCCATTCTGGGCGCCATGTGGTGGCTCTATTCCAACGCCGGATTGAGCTGGGAGTTTGCCGGCTGGCTTGGCGTCCATGGCACTACGGAACTCTTCGCGATACTCCTTGCCGGTGCAGCGGGCATTCATGTCGGGCGGTCGATGGCCTTTCCGGGCAAGCGATCCATCATGTCGGCTACAGCCATCAGCGGGCGCAGAGCCGCCCAAGTGATGGCCGGTGTGGTGATGATGCTGGTGGTCGCAGCAATCCTCGAAGCGTTCCCGCGGCAATTGCTGGGAATGCAGGATCGGCTCATGATCGGCGGCAGTATGCTGGCCTTGTGGCTGACCTATTTTTTTGCGCTGCGTCCGCCCAAAGCGAGCGCCATTTCAGGTGACATTCGGTGAGCCGCAGCCAGACGAGATCTTACGATGCAGCACAAGGAAAACGGCGGCGGATCGTGGAAACACCTGAAGGCATTGCCTTGCCCTTTACCGTCGGTGCGCGCAGCGCCAGGGCAGGCGCGCTGATCATCGATTATCTGATCATTTTCATTGTGATAATCAGCTTCACGTTGATGTTGGGGTGGATTTTCGGTGGCGTGCTGAAATCAGGGGGTGGTGCAGGAAACATTGCCGGGGCCGGGGAATTCCTACTGGTGATCTATATCCTTGTGCTGTTTCTGGCACGCTATGGATACTTTCTAACCTTTGAAATGGGGCCGCGCGGGGCCACGCCGGGCAAACGCCTGGTCGGACTGCGCGTGGCCGCGCGCGATGGCGGACATCTCACTCCA
Source organism: Erythrobacteraceae bacterium (assembly GCA_024642545.1). Taxonomy (GTDB): domain Bacteria; phylum Pseudomonadota; class Alphaproteobacteria; order Sphingomonadales; family Sphingomonadaceae; genus Allopontixanthobacter. The sequence continues at coordinate 7,686 of JAHEAW010000004.1, read as the reverse complement.
GAGGCAGTGCTGGCTCGCAACCTTCTGCGTGATGTTGAAATCCTACTGCCGCTGGTTTTCGTATTCAGCGCGCCAAGCGGGGACAATGGCGCTGCCGGCTGGGCCGCAGCGGCATGGTTTCTGGTATTCATGTTGTTCGCCTGTTTCAACCGCGATGCAATGCGCGCCGGGGATCTGATCGCCGGGACATGGGTGGTAGAAGCCCCGCGCACCAAACTTGCCCCTACCCTTTCAACTGGCGCCGCCGCACGTGAGGGCGTGAGCGATGTTACGGGTGCTCGCTACCGGTTCGGCTCGAAGGAATTGGCCGTTTACGGCGAGTATGAGCTACAGACACTCGAACGCGTCCTACGCGAGGGAAGTCAGGAAGCAATCGAGGCTGTGGCGAAAACCATCTGCGACAAGATTGGCTGGACCGTAGGCGGCGGTGATGAGAAAGCCTTTCTGGAGAGTTTCTACAGCCAGTTGCGCGCCCGGCTGGAAGGCAATTTGCGCTTCGGCAAACGAAAGGCGGACAAACATTCGTGATCACTGATAAGCCCCTCCCCATCAGCCGCCGCAATCTGATGCTCGCAATGGGCGCAGGTTCGCTGGCGGCCTGCGTGCCGCTTGACCGCACGGTCCCGGGCAGGTTGGCGGCCAAATTACGGATCATTGAGGCAACGTATGACGGAATGCTCGGCGTTGCCTTCCGCGATACTGCCACCGGGCAAATGCTCGGGTACCGCGCCAATGAACTTTTTCCGCACTGTTCATCATTCAAACTCTCACTCGCCGCCTTGGTGCTCAAGCTCGATCAGGATGGTGAGATAAGCGCCGATGAAAGGTTGCAATGGACCAAGGCTGACCTCCTTTCTTACGCCCCTTTCACGGCAGAGCGGCTCGAACAAGGGGCAACATTGCGCGAACTTGCTGAAGCCGCGCAGAAGTTGAGTGACAACACCGCCGCCAATCTCCTGCTGGCAAGGGTGGGCGGGCCGCAGCGCATGACCCAGTTCTGGCGCAGTATGGGCGACATGGTCAGCCGGTTAGATCGGACGGAGCCGGAACTGAACTTTGCCCCAGCAGGAGAAGTCCGCGATACCACCAGCCCGCATGCCATGGCACTTACGGTGGAGAAAATCCTGTTTGGCGATGTGCTGACATCTGCAAACCAGCTGCTGCTGCGAAAATGGATGACAGCGACTGGAACGGGCGCGCGGCGGATCCGTGCCGGCCTGCCGCAAAACTGGAACGCTGGTGACAAGACAGGAACGTCAACTGGCCCAGGGTCGGCCAGCACTTATGCCGATATTGGATTTGCGGGGCCAGTTGACTCGGCGCCCTTCACTTTTGCCGCCTATTACAGATCGTCAGCACCGCAACCGGCGATTGATCCTCAATCGGAAAGTGTCCTTGCTCAAGTGGGGCACGTTCTGGTCAGCTTTGCAGCGCAGCAGACCGGGGCGACCGGATAGGTGCACCATGTAAATCGGGCCAGACCATATGCGTCCGGCCCGATTGTCTAACGTTAGCTAATCCGCACTGCGGATCACTTGCGCCATTTGAGTTCCTGCAGCAATTCGCTGCCGGCCAGCGTCCGATATTCGGCGCGGTCGCCCGATTGCTTTTGCATATCTGCAATCGTCGCCTTCATCATTTCACGGTAGGCTTTACCGCGCGCCTCACCTTCCGCTTCGCTGGCAAAAGTCGGGAAACGGGTAAGCAGGTAGAGATCAGGCTCCCCCTTGCGCGGATAGACGTTCGAGAGAATTTCATAGCTGGTGATCCAGCCCTGCTTGACCGCGAAATCCTGCCCCTTGCGCCAAATCCCGGCAAGGTGATTGGCATAATCAAGCGCATGGCCATCATGGATTTCGATTCCGCTGACTTCGACATAATCCCCGCCCACCAGCGGATATTGGTCCTGCGCTGCGGCAGGAATCGCAAAGACGAGCGTAGCAGAAGCAGCCATTACGGCTGCGTGACGAAAAATATTCATAGAGTTTTCCCTCTTGCAATGATCATCAGCCTGCAGACAATTGTGCCTGCCTGACCTGACCCAATGCCGAACCCGGGCAACCTCAGATATCTTCTCGGAAACGGATGCCCGCTTAATGCAACATCGCCTTGGCCGGGTCAAAAGCCCGCGCGTCAAAAAAGCGTTATTAATGCTGTTTGGCGATCTCTTGGCGTTTAATTGAAGATTGCGACTTCGCTGGTCCCGCTACTATCTGCGCGGCCGCGGTACATGCCTTGCGTATTGAACGAAAAGACTGCTTCGCCGGATGGGGTAACCACGATTACGCCGCCATCGCCGCCCAGATCGGCCACTTCCTGCATCACCGCATCAGCGGCAACCTGCGGGGCGTCACCCAACAGCCGAATCCGCGCGCAAATTTCATGCGCAACCCCGACTTTGATGAAATATTCGCCCGCGCCGGTGGCAGAAACAGCGCAGGCTCGGTCGTCGGCATAGGTGCCCGCACCAATGATCGGCGAATCGCCAATCCGACCCCAGCGCTTTCCTGTCAGACCGCCAGTAGAAGTACCTGCCGCCACATGACCCTGCTGGTCCAGTGCCACTGCACCGACCGTGCCATATTTATGGTCAACGTCATAGGCGGTCAGCTGTTCGGCCTTGAGCCGGTCCAGCGATTCCTTGCGCGCTGGCGTGGCAAACCATTCAGGTGGTTCCATCTGCAGACCATGCTCCTGCGCGAACTCCTCTGCGCCTGCGCCGCTGAGAAACACATGGCGGCCATCCTTCATCACTGCATCGGCAAGCAAAATCGGGTGCCTGACAGTGGTTACGCCCGTAACTGCGCCGGCTGCGCGCGTGCGCCCGTCCATCACCGCTGCGTCCAGTTCGTTCTTTCCGTCCCAGGTGAACACCGCGCCGCGTCCCGCATTGAATTTGGGATCATCCTCCATAATCACGATCGCTGCCTCCACGGCCGCCATCGCCGTGCCGCCGCCGCGTAAAACCGATGAACCTGCATCAAGCGCGGCTTGCAATGCCGCCTTGTAATCGGCTTGCTGTTGATCGGTCATTTTGGACCGGTCCATCGTCCCTGCGCCGCCATGAATTGCAATCGACCATTTTGGCGCTTCGGCCGGAGCATCCTGCGCAATCGCCGCCACTGGCAGCATGGTTGAAAAAATCAGGGCGAAGCGGGAAAGCATACGGTTCATGAGCGCATTGCTAGCACAGAAATCCGCCTTGCGAAGCATCCCTCCGAACCGCCTTGCACTCTATCCACTTTATCGCGCAATGTTTTGCAGGTACTGGCCTGCCAATGATCCTGCGCGCTGCCACATTCGCTGATGTTCCTACCCTGTCCGCCCTTGGGCGCGACAGTTTTTGTGCTGCATTTGAAGACCTGTACCGCCCTGAAGACCTCGCGAGTTTTCTCGGGGAAGCCTATTCGCAGGCGAAGGTTGCCAGCGAAGTCGCTGCACCTGAATGCATCTATTGTCTGGCCGAAGATGGCGGCAAACTGTTGGGCTATTGCAAAATGGTCATGCCCAGCAACTATGCTGAATATTCTAGCGCCAGCAACCCGATTGCACTGGGGCAGCTTTACACTGCTGCGGGCATGACCGGTAAGGGCATTGGCGCAGCCTTGATGGAATGGGCGCTAGATGAGGCAAAAGCGTGTCAGGCCGACGCGGTCCAGCTGTCGGTCTATAGCGAGAATTATGGCGCGCAGCGGTTCTATCAGCGCTATGGATTTGGCAAGATCGCCGATATCGGCTTTTGGGTCGGTCAGCAGCGTGATGCGGAATTTCTTTACGAATTGCGATTGGGATAGGACGCGCAGTGTAACCAATTGCTCCCCAGCAGCGGAAAGCCGCTCATGGGTAAAAGTGCGATCTTTCCAGACTTGGCATATTGCGCCAGAATGCGCCCCGGATGATTGCCGATGAAGCAACCCTGCGCCGTTTGATGGCTCTTTCCCAAAAGGGAGACCGCGGGGCCTATCGGGTGTTGCTGAGCGAGGCATCCGGTTGGCTGGAGCGCTATTTCCGCCACAAGGTACCGTCGGCACAGACCGGCGATCTGGTACAGGAAGTGTTGCTGGCGCTGCATCACAAGCGCGCGACCTTCGATCCCAGCCGCCCGTTTTTGCCATGGCTCGCGGCAATCGCCCGCTATCGCTGGGTCGATCATCTGCGCAAGGTATATCGCCGGCAAGAGGAGGCGCTGGAAGACTATGATGCAGCCTCAGACAGCGGCGAGGAAGCGATGATGGCACGCATCAGTCTGGGCCGCTTGCTGCAGCAGATCCCGGCAAAGCAGGCGCTGGCTATCGAACTTGTCAAGATTGAAGGGCATTCCATTCGCGATGCCGCCACCCACTGCGGACAGAGCGAAGCGGCCATCAAAGTCAACATTCATCGCGGATTGAAACGATTGTCCGGGCTTATCGAGAAAGCAGATTGATTATGAACCGGCCCAACCAGGATCTGATCGATCGCATGACCAATGAATTGACCCCGGTTCGCCGCATGAAAGCGGGGACTGGTCTGGCCCTGGCCTTAGCGGCGCTGCTTGTCACGATAGTGCTTATTGCGCTGCTTGACGGGCTGCGGCACGGTTTGACCAGCGGGGACGTCTCGCCATACTTCCTGATTACCAATGGGTTGCTGCTGGTCTTGGGCGTGGCTTGTTCAATCAGCGCCGTGTCGATGGCGTCACCAAGAGTTGGCAGCCATCATGACGGCCCCAAATGGGCTATGGCTATGCTTGCAATGGTGCCCCTTGCGGCCTTTGTATCGCTTGTTACCCGCGGCTCACTGGCCCCTGCCACAAGCGATCCTTACGGACCATACTGCTTCCTCTCGGCAATGGCGGCATCGGCACTGGTCGGCCTCTCGCTCTTCGGCTGGCTGAAACGCGGGGCTCCTGTCTCATCAGCCCGCGCAGGTCTGCACGCTGGCGTTGCCGCAGGCGCCTTCGGGGCATTTGCTTATGGGCTAGCCTGCCCGTTCGACGGGATCGTGCATCTAGGCCTGTTCCATGTAACTCCGGTTCTGTTGTCCGGATTGCTTGGCCGGTTTGCCGTTCCGCCGCTGCTAAGATGGTAGCAGAATTACCGCGCGGAAACCTTTGGATTTACGGCCTGTTAGCGATTTGCCCTGATAAGACGAGGGATGGGTAGCGATTCATCATTGGAAAGCGCGGTCAGCGCCAAGATACCGGGCGATTCGCTGATGGCGGATGCGCGAATTGACCGTATCCTTGGTGCAGTACGTAATCACCTTGGCGTAGAAATCGCCTTTGTCTCAAAATACGATGGCGGAATTCGCGAACTCACGCATGTTAGTTCCGATCTCGATCTGCCTATGGGGCCGGGTCACCGTGAACCGGTAGAAGACGGTTATTGCTGGCATGTCCTGCAGGGCAATTTGCCAGAATTGATTCAGGACCCAGCTGATTACCCGATGACGCAGAATATGGCCGTGACCCATATGCTGCCGGTTGGCTGCCACCTGAATGTGCCGCTGCGCTTGTCGGATGGAACGGTTTACGGCAGTTTCTGTGCGCTCAGCCGCACGCCGGACCGCAGCATGACCGAACGGGATATCGGCGTGCTACGCGCCTTTGCAACCTTGGCCAGCGAGCAGATCGAAGGTGATATTGAACGCGATATGCGCAGGTCTTCCTTGCAGGATACGATTGGCAAGCTGATTACCGGCAATAGCCTGACCATTTTCCACCAGCCGATCCATCATCTTGCAGACAATCGATCGGCCGGTGTCGAATGCTTGGCGCGTTTTCCCGACGCGGCCTTGCGCGGACCCGATTGCTGGTTCGATGAAGCAGATGAAGTCGGGCTCGGGGTCGAACTTGAAATGCTCGCGGTACGCTCTGCGCTGGCCACCCTGCCCTATGTACCGGCTGGCCACTATGTTTCGATCAACGCCTCGCCAGCCACAATCATTTCCGGGGCGCTGGAACAAGCGTTGGGGAATCATGACGGCGAACAGTTGGTCATTGAAGTCACCGAACATCAGGAAGTGACCGATTTTACGGCCCTCGCCAAAGCGTTGCGCAGGATCAGTCCGAAAGCCCGCATTGCGATTGACGATGTCGGGGCAGGCTATGCTGGGCTGCGCCATATTGTCGACCTGGAACCCAGTATCCTCAAGCTGGACATGAGCTTGACGCGCGACATTCACCGCGACCCTGCCCGCCGCGCACTGGCGTCAGCGCTGGTGTCCTTCTCCCAACAAATCGGCTGCTCGCTGGTAGCCGAGGGAATCGAATGCGTCGAGGAACGTGACCTGATGGCCGATCTTGGCATCACCTATGGACAAGGGTATTTCTATTCCCGCCCCTTGCCGGTCGTAGCTTCGCAGCAATTCCTGCTTGGCGCAGGGTGCAGCGATGACGATCAAAACAAGGGTAAAGTATCCACAGCAGCAAAGGCGAGCATCAAGCTGGGTGAAATGCGGCTCCGCGCCTGATTACATAACCTATTGTTCACTCGCAGCTACAACCACCTCCATTTTCGGAACAGATAAAGCTGCCCTAGGAATACAGCTGCGCACAGTCCCACTACCACCCAGAACGCATCGGGCTGGTTTAATCCAGGCATGCCGCCCACATTGATCCCCATCAGTCCGGTCAAAAAACCTAGCGGCAGGAAAATCGCGGCCACAATTGTGAGCAGGTAACTGGTCTTGTCGGACCGTGCGAGCGCGCGGGCGCGAATATCGTCCTGCAACACCAATGCACTTTCCTTGCTGATATCAAGATCGTCGAGAAACCGTCTTAGCCGTTCGATCGTTTCTGCAATTTCGCGCCGGTCATGATCTTCAAACCAAGGCGGCGCGTCGCGTGAAATGCGCTCCAGCGCTTCGTGCTGCGGCGACATATGCCGTTTGAGAGCCAGCGCATTGCGGCGGATATGAGCAATCATCGCCAGCTTCTCGCCCGTGCTTTCTTCCGGATCGGATTCCTCGAGCCGGTCAATCGTATCGTTCATATCGACAATCGACTGGTTCATGCGCGCGATCAATTGTTCAACAATCTGGGTAACTGCCCCGCCCGCATCATGCGGACCACGATTTTCATCGAGCAATGCCAGGACATCACGCGGGGTTTGCAAAGGCAGTCTCCGCAAGGTGATGATCCTCCCTCCATCGCACCATAATTGCAGGGAAACCATGTCTTCCGGCTGCGCACCAGGGTTGAAGTTGATGCCGCGCAAAGTCGCAACCAGCGCCTGCTGTTCGGTGAAGGCGCGCGGACGGGTCGAATCTGACACCAGTAATGCTGCCGTGGTGGGCGACATGTTGGTATTGCTCTCCAGCCATGAGCGGACCCCATCGGCATCACGGCGCAAATGAACCCATAGGACTTCGTTTGGGGCCGATGGCTCCCAGCCCGATGCATCTTCCCAGTCGATCGCGCGGGCACCGCCCCGACCGTCCAGCACCCGGCCAATAATGAGCGCTTCTTTGCCTTCCGTCGCGTCGGTCGCATTCTGTTCAATCAAGACACTGTCCTTGTTTGCGCCGTGACGCTGGCTTTTTACCACAGATGACTTTCGCCCTTAGCAGCTTGAGCCTATAGGGACACAATGTCATCTATCAGACCATGGCGTGATATTGAACGCCGCAAGAGCCGCCAGATAATGGTTGGCAATACACCTGTCGGCGGCGATGCTCCGATCACCGTGCAAACCATGACCAATA
>JAHEAW010000166.1 GCA_024642545.1 Erythrobacteraceae bacterium | reverse complement strand
GCTCACCAGAAGATTGGCATCTGACAAGTCCACAATTCGCTTCTATCCAACTGTAAGCCCCAGGTTCATCGAGTTTTTCCGACCGAAAACTAAAGATCGCTTGTTCGATGACGCCCCGGCGAAGGTCGGCAAATATCGTTCTCACGTCGGCATCGTCGTCTGGATGGAATCCGGCGATCATTTGCTGACCAATCAGTCGTTGAGGTGCAACGTGTATCAACTTCTTCGTCGATGGCGAGGCGTAAAGGCAAATTCCCTCTAGCGACAATCTGAGCACCGCATCAGTCGCATTGTTCGCCAGTAGGGAGAGTTGCTCTTCACGCTGGACGAGCTCAGCCTCGGCGTTCTTGCGATCGGTGATATCGATGAACACCCCGACAAAGCCTGTCACTTGACCGTTAGAATCGAACTCGGCGGCGTTTACCGTTTCGATCCAGATATCGGTGCCGCCTTTGTGCCTGAAACACACTTCTCGCTGGCGAATATCACCCGGCTTGTTAAAGCCCTTAAAGGCTGGATCATCGTCAAATTCTTTTCCTGTCGCAAGCAGCTTGCGCCACCCATCTCCCAACAAGTCCTCGGCTGGAAATCCGAACAGGGCAGCCCAACGGTCGTTAAGATACGTGATCCTCCCTGAGGCATCGGCCTGGAAAATCCCCACTGGAGCTGCCTGAGCCATTGTCCGAAAGCGGGCTTCGCTCTCCAACAGTGCATGTTCTCTCGATAGTTTCTCGCTAATGTCAGTGATCAAGCCAACAGTGCCGAGGAATGCACCATCAATGTCAGAAAGACGCCTGATGGACACTTCTACATGACGGATTGATCCGTCAGCGATCCGAATTTTTTGCGTAAACTGCGGAGTGGACACCTGCCCCGCTTCAATTGCTTGAAAAATTCCCTGCAGTTCACTTGCTTTTTCTGCTTCAACAAGTGCCGCCGAGTGGGTTCCTAGACTTTCCTCGATCGGAAAGCCTGTAAGCTTTGCCCATGATGCGTTGAGATAAGTCCAGCGGCCGACTTGGTCGGTTTTGAAGATGACGCTTCCAACTCCATCGACGATGGCCTCAACAAAATCCCGACTTTGCCGCAACTCTTCTCGCACTTTCGCCCGGTTAGCGTGAACTGCTACTACCGGTAGGCCAACCGAAAAACATGCGGCCAGGAATAGCTGCAAAACCACGAGCCGAGTGCGCATGTCGCCGTCGATATTAGAAATCGGTCCTGTATCGTTTGAGGTTGAGATAATTGCGAATAATGCAATAGTCGAGACCGCAAGCGCTGTGCCAGCAAGGCCCTTGCGAAAGGCGACCAGGAGGACAACAGGACAGGCCAGAAACAATAAGGGGAAACTTGTCTGCGTAAAAATCACGATAGATACGAACAGCACAATTGCGCTCAACAGCGCAATTTCTGACAGGCTGCCTAAGTTGAGCGATGTTCGCGTACGCCGCCAGTCGAGCAATATAATCGTGAGAGGAGCCAGAATCGGAATAAGCAGACTATGCGATGCGTACCATTGCGTCCATACTGACAAGTCAGTTGGGTTTCCGCTCTGTGTTAAGGTCACTGCAGCAATGGAAGCAGGAATGATCGGAACGATCAAGCCAGTCAAAATGAACAGGCCTAAATGTTGCAAGTTCTCCATATCCGGCTTGGGAGCGCAGAGCTTGCGAAAAATCAGAATGGCGAGGCTAATCTCGACTGCATTGGCCCCGGACAATAATGCGGCGGTCTGCCAAGAATCTCCCCTCAAGAGGTTGCCCGCTATGTTGCCACTCAAGGCAGCCAGTATCCACGCAGGAGCGAAGTAATCAGTGCGCCTGCTGATGACGCCGATTAGGATTGCATTTGCCAGCCACAATGAAGCGATTCTGCTATTGTAGCTAAAATAAGAAACACTTAACCACTCCGCTGCCAAGAAGAACGTCGCGACACAACCGAGCAGGAGCCAGGTTTCAGGTTTTTGGAAGCTATTGAAGCCTCCATAGAATTGCTTTGTCGAGTGCATTCGCCCTGATAGCGCATCATGGTTAAGAAATTTTTCAATTAACCAGTCGGATAAACCCTTAGTCACTCGTTGATGTGTAGTTAACTATATTTCAATATTGCTCGGTCCATGAAATGTGGAGTTTGCGCGATGGCGGATATATTGATTGCAGACGATGACGACATACTTGTCGATATCATTCGATTTCGTCTTCAGGGCGTTGGGCATCAGGTAATTTGCGCTGGCGATGGTGAGGCGGCGCTCCAACAGGCAATATCTCTTTTGCCAGATCTGATTGTCCTAGATTCCATGATGCCGATCCTCTCCGGCATGGAAGCACTTGCTGCTCTCAAACAAGACAAGAGGACAGCTACGATCCCGGTGATAATGCTGACTGCTCGCAAGGGGGAGGCAGATATTGTGGCGGCCCTGGACGCAGGCGCAGCAGACTACCTCACCAAGCCGTTCATTCCCAATGAGCTGCTCTCGCGCATTGCGGTACAATTGAAACGAAGTGGCGACGATGTATCGTGAAATTGCCGTCATTGTGGGTGCATGTTTGACCCTGACGCCGATACAAGGTGTTCTTGCGGACGAGGGCCGGTCAGAGCCGTCTCCAACGGCTATTCCGCAACTGTCCGCCAAATCATATACAGATCAGCTGCGGTTCGATCCGCAAAACGCTGACTTATGGCGGCGACTGGCCGCAGCCGAGGCGAGGGAAGGCAATCTCTCAGCTGCCGAAGCGGCCATTAGTCAGGCGATTTCTCTGGCTCCGGAAGACCGGGATATTCAACTTGCTCGCGCCAATATATTGATGTGGCGCGGCAAGCTGGCCGAAGCGGGTAACCAGGCTAAAGCGGTTCGTCTTGCTGACCCCACATATTTAGGGCTCGCAGCATTCGACCAATCCTATAGCCGAGCGTTGAACGAGGCTCAGAAGTTCGACTTGCTGTCGGTAAGTCTGTCTGCCAGTGTTGCACCGGTC